>NZ_JAPCJA010000021.1:0-73207 GCF_027707745.1 Aeromonas sp. QDB23 | reverse complement strand
AATATCTGGAAACGGTACTCAATGCGGGTCTCAAAAAACTGGGTGAAATTTAACAAAATGTTCACGCTCTCACCCTGGTCGTTAACAACTCAATAAATAATCACCGGTTGGCGTTGGCAATATTCCACTGATCCAGTTTATCTATTAACAGACCGGTATCCCTGGCGGCATCAAGATGCTGATAAAGATAATCCATCGCCTCGCTCACCATCTCGGTCATCGGGAAGGAGAACGCCACGATGGCCGGTTGTACCCCGACAAAGATCACCTCGGGGACAAAGGTCTTGAGTTCGTCGATCAAAAAGTTGAGCGGCATGTTGTGGGTCGAGAAGATAAACATCTCGGCGATGGTCTCGGGGGGGATCACCTGCAGGGTGCCCGCCTTCTCGCCGATCTCGGCGGCATCCACCAGCACCACCCGCTCCGGTTGCAGCTCCCGCACCTTGTAGACCACATTTTCCGGCGCGATGCCGCCGTCGATATGGATCCAGCCGGGCAGGGGGGCGGCTTGCAGTTTGTCGGCAAGATAGGGGCCGGCACCGTCGTCCCCCATCATGGCATTGCCCACGGTCAACACGAGATTGCAGCCCATCAGCGGCTCCTTACCATCAGGTACATATGGGGGTCGTTAAAGAGGGCGGTGAGCTGATCCATAAAGGTGTTGGTCCAGCCCAGCTCCTGCTCATCGAGTAGATTGTCGGTTTTGCGCAGCCGGTCGAAGGCGCAGGCCAGCATATGGCAGTGCTCGCGATAGATGGTGATCTCGCCAAAGGTGAGAAACCCCTCCATCTTGCGGCGCGCTTCACTCTCTGCGGGCAGCTTGGCTACCCAGTCGCGATAACCGGTCAGCGAGCAGACCAGGTCTGCTCGCAGGCAATCGACAATGCCGAGGTGGTGGCCGATGGCGAGGCTGTAGTACATCACCTCCTTGGCCTCTTCCGGCACGTCGAACTGCTCGTCGACGAACTTGCGCGACAGGCGATAGAAGAAAACCTCGTCAGCCATGCACCGCCTCTCCCTTGCCGGCCGCCCGGTTGAGGCAGGCGTTTGCGAGGTTGTTGACGATCTCCGCCAGACGCGGATCGTCGTGCTGATCGAGGTAGCTCTGGATGCGCAGATCCACATCCTGCTGGGTCGCCCCTTCGAGCAGGGCCATGAATTCGTCGGCGATGATCCGCCCCTGACGGTAACCGGCCATGCGGCGCGCTTCGCGCTCGATCATTACCCGGATTTCGTTGGGGATGCCGGTGTGGCGCAGTTCGACCCGCTCACCCGGTTGCACCTCGTGGCTGGTGGCTTTGAGTTTTTGCTCAAGCAGACCGAGCGCCACGGCGAAGCCGTAGATGGTGGCTGCCGGAGTGGGGGGGCAGCCGGGGATATAGACATCCACCGGTACGATTTTGTCGGTGCCGCCCCAGACGCAGTAGAGGTCGTGGAAGATGCCGCCGTCACAGCCGCAGGCGCCGTAGGCGATGCAGATCTTGGGATCGGGTGCCGCCTCGTAGGCGCGCAGGGCCGGTACCCGCATCGCCCGGGTCACCGCGCCGGTAAAGAGCAGGATGTCGGCGTGGCGGGGGGAGGCAACCACCTTGATGCCGAAACGCTCGGCATCAAACAGCGGGGTGATGGTGGCGAAGATCTCGATCTCGCAGGCGTTGCAGCCGCCGCAATCGACCCGGTAGACATAGGCTGAACGGCGAATGTCCTTGAGCAGGGTCTTCTTGAGTTTGGTGATCTCGGGATCCTGTGCCAGCGGCACGGCACGGGTATGGGCATGGCCGACAACCGGTTCTATGCCTTTGATCTTGCTCATCACATCCACTCCTTTTGTGCGGCCATCGGTGTGGCTATCGGTGTGATCAGGGCCGAGTCAGGCTGGCTCAGCATGCTCTGTTTTCGTTTGCAATCGGGGCAGTGGTGCAGCCGCTCTGGCGGCGCTAGCGGCTTGGCATCGCGAGCCAGCGGCGTGCCCGCCTGCTTGAGGGTGTCCTCCACCAGCGCCACCAGCTTGCTCGGGGCAAAGTAGGTGCCGCACAGGGTGCAGGGGGCCAGCGCGAAGCGGGCCTCCTCATAGAGATCCGCCTTGTTGGTTACCGCCAGTTCGAACTCGGGGGAGAGGGCAATGGCGCGGGTCGGGCAGACCTCTTCGCAGCGGCCGCAGAAGATGCAGCGCGCCATGGAGATCTCCCAGCGCCGTTCGCCGGTCTCCATGTCCACTTCCATCACCAGCGCGTTGGCCGGGCAGGCCTTGGTGCAGGCGGCGCAGGCGATGCACTGATCCGCCTGATATTTCGGTTTGCCGCGAAAATCCCGGTTCACATCAATAGGAGCGAAGGGGTACTTGGCGGTCGGGGTGCCAGCCTTGAGGATGGTCTTGAACAGCTTGATCATGATGACCCCTTATTTCAGCGGAGAGTTTTTGCGATCGATGCCGTAGCGCTCGATCTCCTTGTAGGAGACCACGGTGGATTTGCCCTTCTTGGGGTCGACTAGGGTGACCCGGTCGGTACAGGAGTAGCAGGGATCCAGACTGCCGATGATGAGCGGCGCATCCGCCACGGTATTGCCGCGCAGCATGTAGCGCAGAGCGGGCCAGTTGGCGTAGGTGGCGGCGCGGCAGCGCCAGCGGAACAGCTTCTGGTTATCCCCGGTCATGCTCCAGTGGACGTTCTCGCCGCGGGGCGCTTCGGTAAAGCCCAGCGCAAACTTGCCCGGCTGGTAGGTGAACCCTTCGGTGAGCAGTGGCCCTTCCGGCAGGTGCTCAAGACCAAACTCAATCATGTCGAGGGAGTCGTAGAGCTCGTGGATCCGCACCAGCACCCGGGATTGCACGTCGCAACCCGCCTTGGTCTGGATCTCCATCGGCAACTCACGGTAACCGGCAAAGTCGTGGACCCGGCGCACGTCGCGCTTGAAGCCGCTCGCCCGCACCATAGGGCCGACGCAGCTGAAATCGCGGGCAATCTGCGGCTCGAGCTTGCCGATACCGATGAGGCGGGAAGAGATGTTGGCGGTATCCAGCAGCATGGCCACCAGGGGTTTGAGCTCATCACGGAGCTCCCGCACCAGCTGGGCACCCTTGATGCGATCCTCCTTGAAGATGTCGCGGCGTACCCCGCCAATCAGGTTGAGGCCGTAGGTCTTGCGGGCACCGGTGAGCAGCTCGGCCAGGGTCATGGATTTCTCTCGCACCCGGAAGAACTGCATAAAGCCGGTGTCGAAACCGGTGAAGTGGCTCGACAAGCCGATGTTGAGGATATGGCTGTGCAGGCGCTCCACCTCCAGCAGCACGGCGCGGATCATCTTGGCCCGCTCCGGTACCGGAATACCCATGGCGTTCTCTACCGAGGTGGTGTAGGCGACGCTGTGGGTAAAACCGCAGATGCCGCAGACCCGGTCGGTCAGGAAGGCCACTTCGTTGTAGCCCATGCGGGTTTCCGCCAGTTTTTCCATGCCGCGATGGACATAGAAGAGGCGGTAGTCGGCATCGATGATGTCTTCGCCATCGACGAACAGACGAAAGTGGCCCGGTTCATCGGAGGTGATGTGCAGCGGGCCGACCGGCACGATACGGTTGGCATCACTGCCGAGCTCATTGACGAAGGGGTAGGTCTCGGTGTCGGTGGTGGGCATCGGGCGCTGGCGATAATCCATGGCGTCCTTGCGCAGCGGGTGGATATCCTCCGGCCAGTCATCCGGCAGTACCAGACGGCGTTCGTCCGGCAGGCCGATGGCGCGCAGGCCGTACATGTCACGGATCTCCCGCTCGCCCCACACCGCCGCCGGAATGGTCGGGGTGATGGAGGGGTACTCCTGGGTATCGGCATCCACCAGCACCTTGACGGTGAGCCAGCACTTGGTGTCGCCCTCCATGGAGAAGACGTGGTAGACGGCGAAGTGGCCGTTGAGGCTGCGCTCGTCATTGGCAAAGGAGAGCGGAAGCCAGCCCCCCAGCTGATGGAAAATCAGACTGGCCGTCTCGACCAGGCTGGTGGGTTTGACGGTGATGGTGGCCTGATCGGCAGTTTGCCACTCCTCGTCGACGATGGCGTGGGGCAGTTGGGCTCGCACCTGCTGGATGTAGTCGCAGCCGATGCGATCCGAAATGGCGATGGTCATGCAGTTCTCACTTTAATGTTCGGGAATGAGCATTCGGAAAAGGTGAAATCGGAAAAAGTCGCTGTGCTGGCGGGCATGGCTCAGATCCCGACCAGATAGGCGAGCAGCGCCAGCAGGGCCAGCCCCAAGCCATAGCGGGTGAGCTTGTGGGTGCGCACGAACTGGGTACGGGCCATGGCGTTTTCGATGATGCCGGCCAGCAAAAAGGCCACCAGCAGCTTGCAGGCGAGGATCAGTGCTGCGCCGATGAGCGCAGGCAGACTCCAGTTGGCCGCCTTGCCGAAGGGCAGGAAAATCACCAGAAAGAGTTGCACCACTACCAGCTGCTTGAGGCCGATGGAGAGCTTGAGCAGGGCCAGGCCCGCCCCGGAGTACTCGGTGAGCGGCCCCTCCTGCAACTCCTGCTCGGCCTCGGCGCAGTCAAAGGGCAGCTTGCCCATCTCGACAAACACCGCGAAGGCGCAGGCGGCGCCCGCCAAGAGGGTAGCGATGGGCGCGGCCAGCGGCTGGGTCGCCACATAGCGGCTGATATTGCCCAGATCCGAGCTGCCCACCATCATCGCCATGATGAAGCAGGCGAGCACCAGAATGGGCTCCACCAGAATGCCGAGAGTCAGCTCGCGGCGGGCACCGATCCCTGCAAACATGCTGCCGCTGTCGAGACCCGCCAGCGAAAAGAAGAAGCGGAAGATGGCGAACAGATAGATGTCGGTGATGAGATCCCCGGCGATGGGGAAGGGGGATTCCTGGGTCAGGGTCGGCAGCGCCATTCCTACCAGCAACAGGGCGGCGATCAGCAGCGCAGGCATCAGGTTGAAGATGATGCCGGCAGGCTCGGGGGTCACCTCTTGGCGGCGCAGGAGCTTGGCGATATCACGGTAATCCTGCAGCAGGCCCGGCCCCTGACGGGAGTGCATCTTGGCTCGTAGCACCCGGTTGAAACCGGTGGCGAGCGGGGCCAGCGCCAGCATGGCGATGGCCTGGGTCAGGGCGAGGGCAACCATGCCCCAGCTCGGCATTTCAAGAACAGGCATATCAGACTCCTACAGCCATCAGGATAAAGAGCGCCAGTACTACACCGTGCAGCAGCCAGCCGGTCGTTCCGCTGGTATCGCTCACCCCGTGCAGGGCGCTGGCCAGATCGAGCTGCGGCTGCTTGCGATAGAGCGGCGCGCAGAGTTGGCGCAAGGTGTGGGTGACACCGCCGGAGGTGAGGCTCATGCGCTCCTCATAGGCGTAACCACAGGCCCACGGGGTGCCGGCGTGACGACGACCGAGCTTGGGCCCCTTGAAGATGGCCAGTACCAGCAACGGGATAAGGAACAGACCCAGCAAGGTGATGGCAATAACGGGCGGGGAGAGGATCGCCTGACTGCTATCCAGCGGCAGCAGGGTGGCGCCAGTGGCCACGTTCATTTGGCTGCTTACCAAGGCTTGGCCGTAGCTGGCGATATGGGGGGCAATCCAGGGGGCACCCAGACCCAGCACCAGACAGACCGCGGCCAGCAGCAGGGTGCCTGCCACCATAGCGCCCGGCACTTCGCGGGCGTGGCTCGCCTTCTCGCTGCGCGGTGCACCGCAGAAGCAGATGCCATACACCTTGACGAAGCACATCACCGCCATGGCGCCGGTTACTGCCAGCATCACTACCGCGAGCGGCGCGACGACGGAGGTGCCGAGTTTGGTCATGGACAGCAGCGCCTGATAGATAAACCACTCGCTGACAAAGCCGTTGAGCGGCGGCAGCGCCGAGATGGCCATGGCACCGATCAGGAACGCCAGCGCGGTCCAGGGCATCAGCTTGGCGAGGCCACCCATCTTGTCCATGTCGCGGGTGTGCAGGCGGAACATCACGGAGCCGGTGCCCATAAACAGCAGGCTCTTGAAGATGGCGTGGTTGAGCAGGTGATAAAGCGCGCCGAGCAGCCCCAGTTTCACCATGACGCCGGACATCAGCGCCGAGATATGGGACGGCGCAACGGGCTCGGCCACCGGCAGCCAGCCGTGCAGCGGTACGAAACCGGCACGCAGGCCAAAGCCGCAGAAGCTGAGCAGGAACACCAGGGATGCCAGGGCGCCCGTCAGATGGTGCTCGCGCAGCGCGGCGAACTCCAGCGAACCGCTGTCGCGGCAGAGCAGCCAGAAGGCGACCAGTACCAGCGCCATGCCGATATGGTTCATCACCAAGTAGAGACGGCTCTGTTTGGCTGCTTCCGGGTTGGTTTTGACCAGCCAGTAGGTAGTGAGGGTCACCAGCTCGTAGCAGAGCAGAAAGCCCAGTGCGTTGTCGGCCAGTACCATGCCCACCATGGCAAAGAGGAAGAGGTTCATCAGTGCGCCGATGGCCACATCCCCCTTGCCCTGATATTCGCGGATATAGGCAAAGGAGTAGAGGGCGACGGCGACGCCGACGGTGCTAATCACCAGCAGCATCAGCGCGGAGAGCATATCCAGATGAACCGAGCCCAGCAGCCAGAGCTGGCCGTCGACGGGGGCGCCTTGGGCAAAGATCTGGATGGCGACGACCAGACCCGCGAGCGAGCCCAGCAGGGCAAAGCCGCTATTGAGGCGGTTGGCCAGTGCGGGCAGCTTTTGCAGGAGCAAACCGGCGGCAGCGCCCAGCAAAAAGAGTAGGAGCGTAGCCATTACAAGGGGGGACAACATCAGCGAACTCCCTCTGTGGTGGATAAATCGGATGCAGGGAGCGCTGTGGCGGGTGCCGAAAAGGCGGAGGCCCCTTGCGGGTTGGTGTCGGCCGCTTGCTGGCGACGGATTCGGGCGGCGCGTTCGGTGTCGCCGTCATTGACCAGCTTCAGCGCCTTGGAGGGACAGGCACCGACACAGGCCGGGCCATCGGCGCGAAACTCGCACAGGTCGCACTTGACGGCGATGCTGCGCACCCCCGGCTCCCAGCTCAGCAGATCCTCGCCAAAGCAGCGCAGGCCAGCGGAGGTGGAGGGGTTGCTGGATCGGATGGAGCAGGGGATATAGGTGTCGTAACTGGTGGCCACGGCCACCGGACGGCTGCCGCCGCTCTGGATGGCGCCAAAGGGGCAGGCCACGGCGCAGAGATTGCAGCCGATGCAGAGTGACTCGTTGAGTTGCACGCAATCGCCGGTCTGGCGAATTGCCTCGACCGGGCACACCTTGATGCAGGGGGCATCGTCACAGTGACGGCACTGAACCGGCATGGTCGCCTGCTCGTGTCGCATAACGGTTAAACGGGGGGCTTGCTGCAAACCTTGCGCCTTGTGTACTTCACTGCAGGCCGCCATACAGGTGCCACAGCCAATACAAAGCTTGGGGTCAGCGATAACGAAGCGGTTCATAGCCTACCTTGTCGTGTCGCGAACGGAGAGAATAGGGGCTGGTTGGCAAAATACGGGCCAGAATGGTTTTTAGCGAAGAATTGGTTTCAATGCGTTGTATTTAAAGGGATTTAAATTTGTCACCGCACCGAGCTAAACAGGTAGAACGGTGTCGAAGTGTGACGTTCGTCACTTGTGACGAAGCTGCCAAGAGGGTTCGTCACTCCAGGAAACGTAGTATGACCAGGGATCAGCGTCCAAAATTGATCAGGACTACGGCGTAGCAACGCACTCGCTTGCCTCGGCGAACTGCATAGCGTTCTAGGGGGGATTCAGATGGCCATGTGGGATTTACCCGTCCCGGTTCCGCCGATCAGCAATTGATTGCGACTCTGTTCCGGGAAGTCGTCCACAACGAGTGGGTAGACAACCGGATTTACTTAGACAGAGCTAGGTCACAAAAACAAACGTTTGCACACTCTCCCGCATTCCTATATTTATCTTTATCAAAAGTTGCTCTCCGTTTCACAACAATACACTAGAGGGTAACCCTCGAAAATAATAAGGAAACTCCATGCCAATGTTGACTCGCTTGGTCCCTCGTTTTCGCAGCACCTTCCACTGTATCGGTCCTGCGTGCGAAGAGCATTGCTGCCAGGGATGGTCGATACAGATAGACAAGCCCACCTTTCGACTCTACTGGTTTAGCGATGATGAGCGGATCCGCGCCATGGCCCGTGGATGCCTTCAAAAAACCAAAAGCAGTGATGATGACTGGGGTCGGATGAAGCTCGATGAACAAGGAGTATGCCCTTTTCTCGACAGCGACAAGTTGTGCACCATTCACCGCCGCCTTGGTGAACAGGCCCTAAGCAACACCTGCAGTACTTACCCACGGAGCACAGTCTCCTTTCTAAATCAGCAAAAAGATAGTCTCACCCTCTCTTGCCCCGAAGCCTGCCGTCAATTGCTCCTCGATCCTGATGCCATGTTGATTGAATCCCAAGAGCAAGCTGCCGCCTCCCTCTTCTTGGCTGTGCCGGATGCTGCTTTACGGCTCAACCAACTCAGTTATCAGATTGCACTGACACAGGAGCTTTCCCTAGAGATGCGGCTGTGGATGATAGGGATGTTGATCCACCACGACGAGGGCAACTCTTCTTACGAGCAGTTTCTCGATGAGCTGGTTGCTCTGCTGGAGAAAGGGCAACTGCAGGCAATGTATGACACCATTCCCTCGCTGCCTAACGTGCAATGGTGGGCACTGAGAACCCTGACCAATTTACTGCTGCAATCCAACGATACCAACCACAGGGGAAGGGCCATGATTGAAGAGTGCCTGGACACCCTCTACAAGCTACTCGATGGTGAATATGACCAAGAGAAGATGGCTTTCTTCCCGCGCCTTTGGCGCGAACAGGTCGCCCCCTTTCTGGCCGCACGTCCCCACTTGTTGGATAACTATTTGCTCTACCAGATCTACAACTTCAACTTTCCCTATCGCAACGAGCACTCGATGGAGTCGGCCTATCGCCTGCTGGTCGCAGATCTGTTTTTGCTACGCAGCTACTTTTGTCTGCTGGCGCATCAAGGAGAGTTAACCGAAGAGAATGTGATCAAGCTTGTCTATAGCTATCACGCTCGCCGCCAACATAATCTCAGTTTCGAACAGGAGCTGGCCACCGGATTGCTCGAGACTGGGTTTAGCTCAGATATCACACTCTATGCGCTGCTGAATCTTTCCTAAGCATTGTGCATGTGGGTGTAGATACCACCTGTTTTAAATCGTTAATTCGATTGGCGAAGCGTAATCGGATGCACGAGAACGGGAACATATCGGCAGCATGCCTCGTGTAGGGGGGCAATGAACGAAGTGAATTGCACCGTTTGCAGCCATATGCTCGCCGTGATTTTCTCCCTTCTCCCCTTTGCGGGAGAAGGGTTGGGGATGCGGTGGCGGGTAATTGGGGTTAACGGCAAAAAAGAGGGATGACAATGGGCGTTGTTTCCCAAATCAACCATCAAGCCACAACTGCCCCAGCCCCAGGTGACAGCTACACTCGGGGCTTTCTGACAGGCAGACCAAGGGCATTCAGTTTGTTCATCGCACACACGTAGGCCATGATCTCTCCCACTTGACCGTTGTAGTTAACCTGAACTCGGGATAAAAAACGGCGTAAAAAATGAACTCAATGCCCGTTCCAAGATCTGATCCTGCAGTGACAAAGACACTGACCACAAAGGAACGGGCATGGACAAGTTATTGGAACTCTTCTGTGATGTTGATGATTTTTGTGCCGTATTTATGCCTCAATGGCACCAGCAATTGTTGGTTAGCGGTCAGCGTCAACGCCAGCGTACCGGGCGCATGAGCGCGAGTGAGATAATGTGCATCATCATTGCTTTCCACATGTCACACCACCGGGATTTCAAAAACTTCTACAACGGTTTGCTCCGGCGCTTGAATCGCCCCTGGTTTTCTAGACACTTTGTTGCTGAAAAATAAACTGCCTTTCAAACTCTACCGGCGACAGCCCATCATTGGAACCATGACGCCTGATTGGGTTGTAAAACATCTCGATATAATCAAACACGTCGCTGCGGGCTTCGTCTCTTGTCGCGTAAATCCTGCGCTTGATCCGCTCCCGTTTGAGCAACTGGAAGAAGCTCTCGGCGACAGCATTGTCGTGACAGTTGCCACGTCGGCTCATGCTGCAACTCAGATTGTGGGCCTTCAGAACGTCCTGCCATTCACCACCGGTAAATTGGCTGCCCTGATCCGAGTGCACCAGTACCGGCTGCTTGGGCTTGCGCCGCCAGACGGCCATCAATAACGCATCAACCGCCAAGTCTGCCGTCATGCGTGACTTCATCGCCCAGCCGACGATCTGGCGAGAGAACAGGTCGAGCACCACCGCCAGGTACAGCCACCCTTCTTGAGTGCGGATGTAGGTAATGTCAGTCACCCAGGAGAGGTTGGGGGCTGGCACCTTAAACTGACGTGCCAGCGTGTTTGGGACAGCCTGCGGGCTCTTGCCTCCATAATGCCCCTTGCGGCGTTGATAGCCTGTTTGCGAACGCAGCCCTTCCCGCTTCATTAATTTGGCCACACGGTGCTTGCCGCAGGCTTCCCCTGCGTCACGAAGGTCGCGATGGATCTTGCGATAACCGTAGACAGCACCACTTTCCAGCCAGGATTGCTTGACCAATCCTATCAGTCGTTCGTCCTCCTGCTGGCGTGGCGACGCGGGCTGTTTCAGCCACGCGTAGAAGCCACTTCGGTGAACCCCCAGGGTCTGGCACAGGGTAACGACACTGTACCGGCCGAGTCGGGAGGTTATGAACGCGTACCTTTCCTTGACTCGCTGGCAAAGTACGCGGCGGCCTCCTTTAGGATATTGCGCTCCTCGGTGACCTGGCGCAGTTCGGCTTTCAGGCGGCGTATCTCGGCTTGCAAGGCAGACTCTTCGAGCAGCTGGTCAGCGGGCTTGCCGTACTGCTTGAGCCAGGCATACAGACTGTGGCTGGATACCCCAAGGGCTCGTGCAACGTCAGCCACCGGCCGTCCGCGCTCGGTGATTTGTTTAACGGCTTCGATTTTGAATGTTTCTGGATAACGCTGACGGGTCATAACACCTCCAATAGTTGCCTCATTTTAAGGCTGTGAGGTGTCTAGGGAACTGGGGGCGATTCACATCAGAAAAGACCATAACTCAGCGGCGCTCTGAGTGGGCGTTACTCCGGGCTGATCACCTCGGCATCGTTCACCTGAGCCCGGCAGAAGTGGAGAAAGTGGCGCAGGGAGGCGGAGTGGTACTTCTGCTTGTGCCAGATGAGGGAGAGCTGGCGCGGGAAGCGGCGGGTGAGGGGAAGGGCGATCAGGCGGCCATCTTTTAGACGATCAGAGACAGCAAGACGTGAGATAAAGGAGATCCCCAGCCCCTTTTCCACCGCCAGCATTACCGCCTCCAGGGTGTTGAGCTCAAGCCCTGCCTGCCAGTGGGGCAGCTCGGGCTGGATCTGCTGGATAAACTGCTCGCGGCTGCCCGATTGCGCTTCACGCAGCACCCAGGTCTCGCCGCCCAGTCGGGAGAGAGAGAGCTCCGCCTTGTCGGCAAGCGGGTGGCCGGGGGGGGCCACCACCAGCATCTCGTCCTGCAGCCAGGGTTCGGCGAGCAGGTCGGGGTGGTGGTTCTCCCCCTCGATCAGCGCCATATCCAGCTCGAAGTTGGCCAGCGCATGGCAGAGCAGGTGAGTGTTGTTGATGGTCACCTTGGGGGGCAGCCCCAGCTCCTGTTTGCTGCTGGCGAGCAGGGTCGGCAGCAGGTAGTTGCCGATGGTCTGGCTGGCGCCCAAGCGAAGCTGGCCGCTTGGCTCGGCATCGGGGCTGAACAGGTTCTCGATATCCTGCATCCGGGTCAGCAGCTCTTCGGCGGCCGGTTGCAGCAGGCGCCCCTCGTTGTTGAGCTGCAATCTGGGGTGAATGCGATCAAACAGCGGGGTGGAGAGCTGGCGCTCCAGTTCCTGCAGCGACTGGGATACTGCCCCCTTGCTCAGGCAGAGCTCGTTGGCGGCAAGGCCAAGGTTTCCGTAGCGGGCAATGGTGGCGAACACTTTCAGCTGCTGCAGGGTCAGTTTCATGCTGTTTGGTTTTCCTGAACGATTGATTTAATTCATTTAGATATCGTAAACGATAAGGGGCCATTATCCTATCGCCATAGTCATCAATAGAAAGGTGTCATCATGATCGCAAGAACCCGTAAATCACTGGCTGCCGCCCCAACCCCCATGGCGGGTCTGGCGCTCGGCATCGCCAGCCTTGGTTGGTGTTGGGAGAATGCCGGTCACTTCGATGGCCGGATGCAGCTGCTGGGCGCCGCCGTTGCCGCCGTGTTGCTGGTGATCCTGACCTTCAAGTTTCTGCTTCACCCCCGTTTGTTGCTGCAAGATCTGGCTCACCCCGTGGTGGGCAGCGTGGTACCGACCTATGCCATGGGTACCATGGTGGTCTCCAAAGCGCTGGGGATGATTGCGCCGCAAGCGGGCGAGGCCCTCTGGCTGTTTGCCGTGGCGGTTCACCTGCTGTTCCTGGCCACCTTTATCTGGCATCGCGCCAAAGAGTTTGAAATCCACCACATGGTGCCGAGCTGGTTCGTGCCGCCGGTGGGGATCATCGTGGCGGATGTGGCCTTCCCGGGCGGTCAGTTTGCCCCGCTGGCCAACGGTCTGCTCTGGTTCGGGATCATCTGCTACGGCCTGATGCTGCCGCTGATGCTCTATCGCCTGATCTTCAGCCATGAAGTGCCGGATGCAGCCAAACCGACCATCGCGATCCTGGCGGCCCCTGCCAGCCTCTCTCTTGCAGGTTACCTGACCGTCAGCCAGGATCCTTCCTTGCTGCTGGTGGCTGTGCTGCTGGGGATCGCCATCCTGATGACCGGCATCATCTATCTGGCCTTCATCAAGCTGTTGCGTCTGCCCTTCTCGCCGGGTTATGCCGCCTTCACCTTCCCGCTGGTGATCGGTGCCACCGCCCTGTTCAAAGTGGCCCATCTGGTTGAAGGGTTTGCGCAAGCGGCCCACTATGTGGAGCAGATCAGACTGCTGGCCCACTTCGAGCTGGGGGTGGCTACCGTGATCGTCGGCTATGTGGCACTGCGTTACCTGATGTTCTTTCTGCCGCAGCGTGATACCGCAATGAACAACGGCATGGCTCGCCAGGGGGCTCACCGCTAACGCTTGACGAGGTGACATCGGAACATGGTCAAGCAGTGTGCTCAGAGAGCGACGGGATAAGCGACCAGTCATACGATGGATGGACAAAGAACCACCACTCTGGTTGTGTAATAAGCAAGATGCCCCGCAGTGCGGGGCATTTTTTTGTGGTTTTTTGACCTCGCGCTCGTGTCGGGTTGCTGGCCATGAAATTAACTGGTATTACCTGTCAGGATGACTACAATGCACCACAACTTTTTTGCTTGACCCCGAATCATGTCTCCCCAAGATCCCGTATTTAACTCCTCCTTTGAAACCCGTTTTCTGCATCCCCGTTACTGGTTCAGCTGGCTGGCCCTCGGCCTGCTGATGCTGCTGGCTTTTGTGCCGGTGCGATTGCGCGATCGTTTGGCCGATGCTTTGGCGCCGCTGGTGTTGCGTGTGTCCAAAAAGCAGCTCTATATCGCCAGAACCAATCTGGAGATCTGCTTCCCGGACAAGAGCCCGGAAGAGCGCGATGCCATTGCGCTGACCTCGATCCGGGTCGGCCTCAAGAGTCTGCTGGGATTTGGCGAGTTCACCATGCGCAGCCAGCGTTATCTGATGAGCCGGATGCAGGTAAGTGGCTGGGAACATATCGAGGCGGAGCGGGCAGCCGGTCGGCCGGTGATCCTGGTGGTGCCCCACACCTGGCCGGTGGATGCCGCCGGTTACTGCTTCACCCAGCGCGGGGTGCCCATGTGCACCATGATGAAACGGGCGCGCAATCCGGTGTTTGATTGGCACCTCAACCGGGCACGGGCCAAGAACGGTTGCCGCGTCTATGAGCGCAGCGCCGGGATTAAGGCGGTGATCAGAACTATCAAGAGCGGTCGCAGCTTCTTCTACCTGCCGGATCAGGATCACGGCCGCGAGAAGAGCATCTTCGCCCCCTTCTTTGGCCACCCCAAGGCGACCCTGCCTGCCTTGCCCCGTCTGGTGCAGGTCAGTGGCGTCAAGGCGGTGCCGTTGCTCGCTTGTTACGATGAAGCGAACCACTGCTACCGACTGGAGATTGACGCACCGTTCGACAACTATCCCACCGAGGATGTGATGGCCGACACCTGCCGGATGAACGACATGGTGCAGCAGCAGCTGACCCGTCATCCCGGCCAGTACATGTGGTTCCTCAAGATTTTTGATACCCGTGAAGATCAGGAGGGACCGGATGGCCTTTATGAGGAGGGCATCCAGCGGATCCGCAAGGGATTGTCGCCCCACGGCTGATCCTGAATTTGTATGCATTGAAATGGCCCCATGTGGGCCATTTTTTTGTGATAACTAGTCTGATCAGTGCCTTGCAGGCTGGTGGCCAGCCTCTTGAGGGTAGAAAAAAATGTCAGGATAACTACAATAACTGTTTGTTTTTGATGACTTGATGGCCGCCATGTCCCCGTTAGATCCGGTATTTGATACCTCATTTCATACTCGCCTGCTCCATCCCAAATGGTGGGGGAGCTGGTGCGCACTGGGGCTGCTCTCCCTGCTGGCATTTACCCCGGCGAGGCTGCGGGACCGTTTTGCCGATCTGGTCTCACCGACCCTGCTGCGATTCTCGAAAAAGCAGGCCTATATTGCCGATACCAACCTCAAGATCTGCTTTCCCGAACTGGATGCCGCCGGGCGCCAGGCGCTGCTGCTCAAATCGATCCGGGTCGGACTCAAGACCTTTATGGGCTTTGGCGAGCTCAGCTGGCGCAGCAAGGCGCGGTTGACCCGCCGTATCAAGGTCACCGGCTGGGAGCATGTGCAGGTGGAGCAAGACGCGGGTCGACCACTGATCCTGGTGGTGCCGCACACCTGGGCGGTCGATATGATCGGTCGCTACTTCTCCATGATGGGCATCAACATGTGTACCATGATGAAAAGCCCGAAAGATCAGGTATTTGACTGGTACATCAACCGCGAGCGGGCCAAGGCGGGCAAGGTGTATGAGCGCAGTGTCGGCATCAAGCCGGCGGTCAAGACGATCCGCGCCGGTGCCAGCTTCTTCTATCTGCCGGATCAGGATCATGGCCGCGAGGCGAGTGTGTTTGTTCCCTTTTTCGGCCACCCCAAGGCGACCCTGCCGGCGCTGCCCAAGCTGGTGAAGCTGACCGGGGCCAGAGCGGTGCCTATCTTCGCCAGCTATGACGAGGATGAGGGGCGCTATCTGCTGGAGATCGAGCCGCCGTTTGACCCTTATCCCACCGCCGATCTGCTGGCGGATGTCAATGCCATGAACCGGGTGGTGGAGATGCAGGTGGCCCGCCATCCCGAGCAGTACATGTGGTTTCTCAAGATCTTCGAAACCCTGGAGCATCCGGTGGGGGATGACGGCCTCTATGAAGCGGGGATCCGGCGCATTCGTCAGGGCTTGCCGCCAGAGCCTTGAAAGTTGGCCCGCTTGCGGGCCATTTTTGTTGCTTCAGCGGCGGGTTAAGGTAAGCGGCCGTGCCGTTTTTTCAGGCGCTCATCTGGACAAAAACAGCGCAAACAGGGGATAAAAGGGTGTCTTATGAAAGGGAGAGGCAGGTGAGCGTGCGCGGAGCTATCTTCGAGAGCGGAAATAGGGTAAAAGGGCGGCCATGAAAATTCCAAATCGAATCCAACCTCTGGTTGATGACGGCCTGGTCGATGAGGTCGTCAGCCGGTTGATGAGCGGCAAAGAGGCCGACGTCTATGTAGTGCGCTGCGGCGACGAGATCCGCTGCGCCAAAGTCTATAAAGAGGCCTCCAAGCGCAGCTTCAAGCAGGCCGTGGTCTATCAGGAGGGGCGCAAGGTGCGTAACAGCCGCAGCGCCCGCGCCATGGAGAAGGGCTCCAAGTACGGCCGCAAGCAGCATGAAGAGGTGTGGCAGAACACCGAGGTCGATGCCCTGTTCAAGCTGGCTGCTGCCGGTGTGCGGGTGCCGCAGCCCTATGTCTGCCTCGACGGCGTCCTGCTGATGGAACTTATCACCGACGAGGATGGCAATGTCGCGCCGCGCCTCAACGATGTGGCACTCACTCCCGAGCAGGCGGTCATCGATCACCACAAGGTGATCCGCTATGTGGTGCGCATGCTCTGTGCTGGCCTTATTCACGGCGATCTCTCGGAGTTCAACGTGCTGGTGGATAGTCAGGGCCCCGTCATCATCGACCTGCCCCAGGTGGTGGATGCCGCCGCCAACAACCAGGCCAAGGCGATGCTGGAGCGGGACGTCAACAACATGCGCAACTACTACGGCATGTATGCGCCCGAGCTGCTCAAGACCCGTTATGCCCAGGAGATGTGGGCGCTGTTTGAAGATGGCAAGCTCACCCCCGAGAGCGAGCTGACCGGCCACTTTGAAGAGAGCCGTGCCGCCATCGATCTCGATTCCGTGCTGCACGAGATCGAGAGCGCCGAGGAGGCCTATGCCCGCCAGGCCCGGATGAAGGCCGAGCAGGAAGACAGTTACTAACGGCTTGCCACTCTCGCCACAAGAGCGCCTTCGGGGCGCTCTTTTTATTGCTGCATCGACTGCGGCCGGGGGGCTAGCTGGTACATCTCCAGCCAGCGGCGATCCCCCGGATGGAAGCGCCGCCCCAGCAACACGCCACCGGCGGCCGTAATGACCTTGCGGGAGGCCAGATTATCTTCGCCGCAGCTGATCAGCACCGGTACCGCCAGCACCTGCTGTTGTACCCAGCGCAGCAGCACGGTTGCGGCCCCTTCACCACGGCGAGAGGGGCGGGTCTCGTAACCGATATGACCCAGCCACTGGCGGGTTGCCTCATTGTCGCCGTGACGCAGGCGCAGGGTGGCGATGATCTCCCCGCCATCGAGGGCAAAATAGGTGGTGGCAGGCAGATATCCGTCGGGCAGGTTGCGCCCTTCGGCGTGGTCCAGCAGGCTCTGTAGCCAGCCGTCCGGATCAAATTGCGCCACCTGATAGAGCGGCAGTCCCGCTTCGGCACATTCGGTGACATAGCGGCGGTAGGCCGGCGCATCTGCCAGCCTGGCCGGGCGGCACTGCAGAGCGGGAACCGATCTCATGACAGGAGCACGCTGGGCTGCAGCGGTTGCGGTTCGCTGTGGTGGTGCTCCAGCACGCAGGCCCGTTGCCTTCCAGCCTGCTTGGCGGCATAGAGTGCCCGATCCGCCCGCAGGTAGGCCGCTGCAAACCCCTCGCCAGGATGCAGCGAGGTGAGGCCGATGCTGAGGCTGATAGGCCCTCCCGCCAGCGCTCCGGTTGCCTCGGCGATCTGCTGCTGCAGGGCGTGGCAGTAGGTGGGCAGGGTCTGCGGGTCTGCCATCCGCAGCAGGGCCAGCTCATCGCCACCGAGCCGACCGGCCATCCCCTCGGCGGGCAGGGTATTGGCGATTACATGGCCCACGGCCCGCAACATGGCATCACCGGCGGGGTGGCCGTGGCGGTCGTTGATCTGCTTGAAGTTGTCCAGATCGATCAGCAGCAGCTGGCCGGGGTTCGCCATCTCGCGGGCGCGCAGGGTCACCTGGCGTTCAAAATAGTGGCGGCTGAACAGGCCGGTCAGCTCATCCTGATTGGCACGCCGCTCCAGCTTGCGTTGGGTAGCCAGCATGGCCTGCTGCTGGCGGGTGTGAACCAGACTCAGCAAGAGATAACTGCGGGCGATGGTAAAGAGCAGGCTGAGCAGGATCACCGGCCCGAGCAGCGGATCGGTGAAGGAGTTGGCCGCCAGCTCCGGCTGCCAGAGGTGTTTGGCGATCCGCAGCAGTTGCAACAGCAGTTGCAGGGCGAGCAGCAGGATGGCAAAGCGCAGGACCCGATAGACAGGGGCCAGCCGCTGGTAGCGCCAGAGCTGCCAGATAAGCAGCGCAATCTGCAGCGAGAGTACGCCGGAGAGCACGATGATCCGGCTGTGTACATCAGTGAGGGGCTGCTGCAAGGTCGTCAGGGCAAACATGGCGAAACCGCCGACGGTGACGGCGGGCAGCAGCCAGCCGAACGGGTCGGCTTCACGCCGAAAGAAGTGGCGCATCCCCCGTTCATAGAGCAGAGGGGTCGCCATCAGCAGCAGGTTGGTCAGCAGAATATTGGCGAGCGAGGCTTCGCCCTCAAGGGGGCGCAGCAGCAGACAGCTGAAGGCACCGGCGATGGCCAGCTCGCTCCCCGCCCAGTAGAGCAGCGCCCTGATCTGGCGATGGCTGTACCACATGGCGGCGAAAATGGTAGCGACCCCCATATGTGACAGCGTGACGAACAGCACCAGACTCAACAACTGGGCCGAGGAAAACAGACTTGGCATCGAGGGCTCTCTGGAACGGTCACCTGTGAACGAACGGGCGATGGGGTATCGCCTGCTGGCAGTGGCCGATCACAACATGAATTCAACCTATTATCAATTGGTTAAATGGCCTGATGTGCTTGCTCCCGACTTCATGCACGATAGCGACTGCTGACTCGATTTATCGGGTGGTATGGCGCCATTTTATTGTCTTGTCAGTCAATTGTGCTGCGAGAAATATGGCCGTGTTGGCGACAATGTTGCCCCCACCGCCAGCCCTCGTGTTAATCGCAGATTGCAGCTGGCAAGCGCATCACGGTGGCCTTCCGGCCCAGATGGGTCAGCAGACGGCGCACGTCGTCGAGGCGGATGATCAGGGTAGCGGTGTTGACCAGCGGATGGCACTGCACCTGTTCGGCTTGCCAGATGGCTTCGTCCACCACCAGCTCTACGGCCTGTTCGCTATCGCGCACCATGGCGAGCAGGGTCACCGAGCCCGGGGTGAGACCGAGCACCGCATCGAGCCGCTCGGGGGAGCCAAAGCTCAGCCGCTTGACCCCGAGCATGACTGCCAGCGCCTTGAGATCGACCCGGCGCTCCTCCGGACTCACCACCAGAAACAGCCGCTCGCTTTTCGGATCGCGCAAAAAGAGGTTTTTGGTCTTGGCGGCGGGCAGGTCGGGCAGCAGCCTGCTCGCCTCCTCACAGGTAAACACGGGGGGATGATCAAAACGCTGGTAGCGGATGGCCAGCTGATCCAGCAGGGAATAGATTGCCACAGAGACTCCTTTCGTCGGCGAAGAGTGGTCAGAACCGGATGGGCGGGAATAACGACCGGATCGAGCTTACCAGTTTGACTCCCGCCTCGCAGCCTGCGTGACGATTGCGAGCTGGCACTGTATGAACGTACAATAGTCCCATTCTCGGACAGCCCCTTTACCTTCATGACTGCAACCCAGCCCACCGTACCCGCCACCCCGCCGCTCGACGGTTTTATCCTGACCCGCCACGGTCGGGACGTGCGCGGCCGCAACGGGCACGCAGCTAGCACCGAAATCGTGATGTGGCTCTGGAGCGCGCAGGGGCCGGTGCGGGTGGTGGTGCCGGGACAGGAGCCGGTTTTTTTCCTGCCGCAGAGCCACATGGCGGAAGCCGCCGAGCTGTTCAAAGGCGCCGGGGTGAGGGGGCGGTTTCGCCGCCTGCCGATGCACACCTTCGACGGTCGCCCCGTGGTGGGTTGCTATTTCGCCACCCTGAGCGCCTTTCACCGCGCCATCGAGCTGTTGCTCATTCGCGGGCTGGAGCACTTCGAGGCGGATATCCGGCTGCCGGAGCGCTTCCTGATGGAACGTTTCATCACCGCTGGCGTGCGCTTCGATGGCCGGGCGGTGAAGAAGGGCGGCAAGCAGGGATACTGGGAGGTGAACGAGGCACGCTGCGCACCGCAGGCGGTAACGCCAACCCTCTCCTGGGTGTCCCTCGACGTGGAGTGCGCCATGGACGGGGCCCTCTTCTCGGTCGGTCTTTACAGCGAACAGGATGCGCGGGTCATCATGATCGGCACCCCGGAATCGGATGCCGAGAGCTGGGGCACTCAGGTCCAGTGGGTAGAGGACGAGAGCGCCCTGCTGAGTGCGCTGGAGAGCTGGTTCAGCCTGCATGACCCCGATCTGGTCATCGGCTGGAACGTGGTTAATTTTGATTTTCGCCTGCTGCTACGCCGCGCCGAGCTTAACAAGCGGCGTCTGCGGCTCGGACGGGGGCGCGAGCTCTGCTTCTGGCGCTCATCCCGCAATGATCCCCAGACCGGCAACGTCATCATCCCCGGGCGCATGGTGCTCGATGGCATCGACACCCTCAAAAGCGCCACCTGGCAGTTTGCCAGCTACAGCCTAGATGCGGTGGCGAGCGAACTGCTCGGCCGCGGCAAGGATATCGAGGATGTGGCCAATCGGGGGGAGAAGATCACCGAGCTGTTCCACTCCGACAAGGAGGCGCTCGCCCGCTACAACCTGGAAGATTGCAAGCTGGTGTGGGAGATCTTCGACTACTGCCACCTCATCCCCTTTGCCATCGAGCGTGCTTCCCTCACCGGCCTTGAGCTGGACAGGGTGGGGGGCTCGGTGGCGGCTTTTACCAACCTCTATCTGCCGCGGCTCCATCGTGGCGGCTACGTGGCGCCCAATCTGCCTGCCGACGGCGGGCTGGCGAGTCCCGGCGGCTATGTGATGGACTCCAAGCCCGGTCTCTATCGCCATGTGCTGGTGCTCGATTTCAAGAGCCTCTATCCCAGCATCATCCGCACTTTTTGCATCGATCCCATGGGGCTCATCGAGGGGCTGCAGCATCCCGAGCTCGCCATTCCGGGCTTTCGCGGCGCCATGTTCTCCCGAACCCGCCACTTCTTGCCGGATCTCATCGCCACCCTCTGGGCGGCGAGGGACAGAGCCAAGGCTGCCAGCAACAAGGCGCTCTCCCAGGCCATCAAGATCATCATGAACTCTTTCTACGGCGTGTTGGGGTCGGGGGGCTGCCGTTTCTATGATCCGCGCCTAGCCTCATCAATCACCCTGCGTGGCCACAGCATCATGCAGCAGACCCGCGAGTGGATTGAGGCGAAGGGGTTCGAGGTGATCTATGGCGACACCGATTCCACCTTTGTCCATCTGGGGCGCGAGACCAGCCCCGATGAGGCGGACGAGATCGGCCAGCGACTGGCGCAAATGATTAACGATAACTGGGCTGCACTGATCAGGCGCGAATTCGATCTGCCGAGTTATCTCGAGATCCAGTACGAGACCCACTACCGCCGTTTTCTGATGCCCACCATTCGCGGGCTGGAGAAGGGGAGCAAGAAGCGCTATGCGGGGCTGGTTGGCAAGGCCAGCGAGGGGAGTGAACAGCTGGTGTTCAAGGGGCTCGAATCGGTGCGTACCGACTGGACCATGCTGGCCAAGCAGTTCCAGACCCGCCTCTATGAGCTGGTGTTTCACGACCAAGATCCCAGCGGTTATGTGCGCACCATGGTGGATGAGACCCGGGCCGGTCGCCACGACGATCTGCTGATCTACCGCAAACGGCTGCGCCAGAAGCTTGAAGAGTATCAGAAGAATGTGCCGCCCCATGTGCGGGCGGCGCGGCTGGCCGATGAGGAGAACTTGCGCCGCGGGCTGCCCCAGCGCTATCAGCATCGGGGCACCATCGCCTATCTGATGACCCTCAATGGCCCCGAGCCGCTGGAGTACCGGCGCAGCGCCATTGATTACGAGCACTATATCGACAAGCAGTTGCGGCCCATTGCCGACGCCATCCTGCCCTTTATAGGCGAGTCGTTCGACCGGATCTGCGGTCAGCAGCTGGATCTTTTCTGATTGGTGCAAGTTGGCACTTTACTTCCCATGAATACTGGATAAAAATACAGTTATAAATCATGGAGAAGTTTCCTATGCGTCTTGAAATCATCATCGACAGAAAACATCAGATCCCGACCTCGACCATGGAGGCGCTGCGTCAGGAGCTGCTCAAGCAGCTTGGCGAAAAATTCCCCGACATCCATGTGCGGGTCGCGCCGGGCAGTGCCATGGCTCTGACTGTCAGCCGTGCCAGCAAGGAAGACAAAGAGCTGGCCGAAGCCATGGTGCAGGAGGTGTGGGAGAACGCCGAGAGCTGGATGCCGGAAGAGAACGTCGCCTCCTGATCCCGCACTGTCAGTGGATAACTCGGGCGTTGGATACATGGGCGGCGGATAAACGGGCATGCCCGCTAACGCACCGTTGATCCCCGGACAACAAAAAACGCAGCCAGGTGGCTGCGTTTTTTGTTGGTGGCCAGTGGCGAGCGGTGGTTTCTGGCTCTGGATTGAGCCAGGTCCGTTATAGCCCCGCCCAGCTTTTCAAGCTCTGCTGCTGCACCCGGCGGTTGGCCTCGCTGATCTCCCCTTTGGCGCGCAGCTCCTTGATTGCGAGCGGCAGGGCGGCGCGGATCTCGTCACTGCTCATCCCGGCTTTGAGGGCCGGGTGATAGGCGAGCTTGAGCAGTACATAGTCCAGCCCGGTCAGGAAACTGTCGATGCTGTTGTCATTGAAGATGGAGGGAAACACCTTGTCCGAGTCGTTGGGCAGCCCCATCACCTGGGTGAACTCCTCCACCACGCAGTCAAGAAAACGCCCTTTGGCCCGGCTGTAGTCCACCGGAATGATGATGGTGGCACGGCTGATCTCGTGTTTCGCATTGGTTGCGAAGTTGGCCAGGCAGAGCCCCTCCTTGAGTGCCATCCCGACCGACGGATCGCCCCCCATGGTGCGGTTGGCCCAGCTCTTCATCTTGCTGTAGTCGGTCATGATCAGAGTGAGGTTGGGCTTTGCGGCCACCATGCTGATGGAGTGGCCGGTGATGCGAGCCAGATGGGCCGCCTGTACCTTCACCACGTCGGCCTGCAGCGGCTTGTCACCCGATTCGTTGATAAGTTGCAGCCGGATCGGCTGCTGCCAGCGGGCAAAACGGGTCTGCCTGGCTTCGCCATACTCCCGCTCCATGGCGATGGCCATAAAGCTCTCGGTGAGATAGCTGTCGCTCTGCCAGCGCGCATCGGCACGGGCGCTCTGGCCCGCGAGCAGAAGCAGCAGGGCCAGCAGCCCACGTGACGCGCGGCGGGGATAGTCAGCGCGGCCCAAGCTGGTCATTACCAAAGTGGCAATAAAGCGGGTGGCACAAAAGGAGATGGCGGTAAATGGCATGTTTCCTCCCTGAAACGGTTGTCAGCCTAGCGGCTGGCCTTGTCGATATCGCGCCAGGTGAGCCAGAGCCTGAGATCAAACTCCAGTTGATGATAGTCCGGCTCCATATGCTGGCAGAGCTGGTAGAAGCTCTTGTTGTGATCCTTCTCTTTGATATGGGCCAGCTCGTGCACCACGATCATTTTCAGGAACGGGGGCGGCGCCTCCTTGAACAGGGCGGCGATGCGGATCTCGTTCTTGGCCTTGAGCTTGCTGCCCTGTACCCGGCTGACGTAGGTGTGCAGGCCGAGGGCATCCTTGATCACGTTGATCTTGCCATCGAACACCACCTTTGACAGGGGCGCCGAGCTCTTGAGGTAGCGGTTCTTCAGCTCCATGGTGTAGGCAAGCAGCGCTTTGTCGCTCTGGATCGGGTGGCTTTCCGGATAGCGTTTGGCCAGCATCTCTCCCAGCTTGCCTGCCGCAATCAGCTGCTGTACCTGTGCCTTGAGAGGGTCGGGATAGCCGCCCAGATAAGTCAGTTCCGCCATGGTGTCACTCGTCACATCAAAAAGAGCGTCATTGTAGTTATCTCGGGCGGGCTTGCCTACTGCGGACCGCGGCTGCCAGGCGCTCTGGCGCAATAAAAAGGGCGGCCATTGCAACAATGGCCGCCCTGCGGGGCGTGATGGGTGATCAGCGTCGGCGATAGAGACCCGGATCCACCTCTTCGTAGTGGCTGGTCAGGTATTGATAGAAGGCGAGATGGGAAGGCGAGCTGGGTTTTTTCAGCTCCCCGCTCACCCGATCCGGCTTGGCGATGATGAACTTCGGGCTCTGGCGCTGGATATCGGCCAGCACCCGCTCGCGCACGTCATAGGGCGGATTGACGTTGGCAAAGAAGAGATAGGCGGAAGCCGGCTGGCGATCGGTCCAGAGATAATATTGCGGCTGGATGCCATCGACCCAGATCTTGTCGCTCGGGACTGTCTCGGCCTTGATGCGATCGACCCGCACCTGGGCGGCAGGATTGAAGGGGCGGCCCTTGAGGGTCCCTTCCCAGGCGTTGTTGAGCATCAGCAGCAGCATGGCCAGTGTGGCCAGCCAAGGGGTGGCACGGCGCACATCCCAGGCACGCCAGAGGGGGATGAGGATCAGCACCGGCAGTGCCCACAGCAGGCTGGTGCCGAGCACCTCGTTGACTCGTTCGAGGGACCACTCCTTGGTACTCCAGCCGAAGACCAGCTGCTGGGCCAGCAGCCAGCTGGCGGTGAGCACCACCAGCGAGATGCAGAGCAGGCCGATGGCATCGGCCTGCTGTTCGCTGCGATCCAGCAATACCGCCAGCGGCAGTACCGCCAGTTGCAGATAGAGCACGTCGTAGTGATCGAATACATGGCCAGAGACCGAGTTGGCGATCAGGGTAAACAGCACGCCAAACAGGGTCGCCAGCAGGGCGGGCAGATACCACTCCTGACGGCGGCTCAGCATCAGAATGATGAAGGCGGGCAGCAGCATGACCAGGCCGGTGCGCAGCAGGCCGACGGCGCCGACCATGGGGGAGAAGCCGTTGCCGTAGCTCCCCTCGAAGAAGATGTCGAAGGCGTAGTATTTGAAGGCTGCCAACAGATCATGCTGCTGGAAGTAGGCGTAAAGCGGGCCGCCAATCAGCGCCAGACCGAGCAGGCTGGAGATCAGCAGCAGGATGGCATCGCGCCACTTCTCGTGCAGGCACCAGTGGCAGAACAGCACCAGATACCAGGCGCCCCAGAAGGCGCCGTTGTTGGTGCGCATCCAGGCGACGATGGCGAAGGTGAGGGCGGCCACCAGCGCGGGCCACCAGCGAAATCCCTTGTCCAGCAGCAGGGTGATAAAGGCCCACTGGGCGATGAGGGCGAGGTGGAAGGTCCAGTCTTCGGTCATGTTGCCGTAGTAGTAACGGGTACCGTAGAGGGCCAACACCGCCAGCATGGCACCGAGACGCGCCTTGAACGAGAGACCAAGCTGGGCAAAGGCCTGCCAGCTGGCCAGCAGTCCGAGCCAGCAGAGCACCCACTCCAGCGCCCAGATCCCGACAAATCCCCCCAGCCCATAGCCCAGCGCATCGAGGGCGAAGATCATCGGCCCCTTGATGTCGATCATGTCGCGATAGAGCACACCCCCTTCGCTCCACATCTTGCCCATCACAGCGAACAGCGAGGCATCAAAGCCCGGCGCCATGGCGTGAACAAGCGGGTTGCGCAGACAGAAGAGCAACGCCAGCAGGGCGGTCAGCAGCACGATGGCTGGCTTGATGCCCGGGTTGACGCGAGGAGGGGTGAAACGGATGGAGTGATTCATGAAGTCGCCTGTTCCTGCAGCTGGTCTTGAAAGCGGGCCTATCTTGCCGAGCTAGTGAGTACGATGCAATGGGGCGGGCCCGTGTGGGACAAATATTCTCGAAAAAGCCCGGTTCCTGGAGGGAACCGGGCGCTGGCTGCGGCAATATTGGCCGTCAGGGGGATGTGGCAAAGCCATTTCCCCTCTGCATCATCTGATGTACTCAACCAGAGGCGGCTGCGCTGCCAGCGCTGGCAGGTGGCGAGCCCAGCGGATAAAGGCGTCGGCCAGGGTGATGCCGAGCTCCTGATTGTGTTGGGTCAGGGTACGAGTCAGCGCGGTGTAGCCCTCTTTGCCGGAGGCGGTATAAGCACTCGATACCCCGCGATAGATCTGCTCGTTTTCCACTGCTTGCCACTGGCCGGGGGCGGCTTCCCACTCCAGTCGGGTGATGCGCTGGCCCTTGGGCAGATTGGCCTGATAGGTGAATCGTATTCCCGCGGTGTAGGGGAAGCTGCCGTTGCCATTGCCGACCACACCGTTGTTGGTGGCGTTGTCGATGGCATTTTCCAGCGCTTCCGCCAACTCGTGACCGTGCACCCGATAGAGGGTGAGGGGAATGGCAAACGGCAGCAGGCGACCGGCGATATCCGCTTCGCTCAAGGGGCCAGGCTCCAGCGAGCAGCGCACGCCACCGGCGTTGTGCAGGGCAAAGTCCACTTCACCCACCTGTTCACGGGCGGCCGTCAGCATGGCACGGGCCACCAGCGGGGCGAGCTGGCTGCCGTGGGGCAGGGTGGTATCCGGCAGCCGTTGATGGGGCAGTGGCGCCGCCAGCCGGGTGACGATGCGCTGGCTCATGGTTTCAATCTCCGGCCGGTAGCGTTTGGCCAGTTGTTGTTCAAGCTGTGGATCCGGCTCGCAGAAGGTGAGCCCGGCGGGTGGGGTGGAGGCGAATGGCCAGGGCTGCCAGGGGAGCCACTCCAGCTGTCCCTCACTTTGCAAGACACGACCCGCCTTATCGAAGGTGAGCTCGCACACGCCGAGGCAGAGGGCGCTGTGGCCAGCGTGCAGAATGGCGACCCCGTTGTTCATCAGCGGATAGCTGCCTTCACTTGGCAGACCCAGCGGCGCGAGATCGCCGAGCAGGCTGTGGGTGTGGCCGCCGATGATCAGGCTGAGCTCGGGGAAGCGCTCGGCCAGCAGCTTGTCCTGATCCAGCCCGAGGTGGCTTAGCAGGATGATATGGTGGATCCCTTCACCCTTGATCTCCCGCAGCACCTTGGTGAGGGTGTCAGCCACTGCGTGGAAACGGGTGTGGGGATCCGGGTTGGCGATGGCGGCCATCTGGGCGAGAGTGATCCCCAGCAGCGCAAAGGGAACCCCGTCGATCACCCGGCGATGCCAGGGCTGATGGGCGTCGTAGAGGTGGGGGATATCCCACAACCCGAGGGTTGTGTCGGCAGGCTCCTGGCTGTTGTCCAGATTGGCGGCCAGCACCGGAAAATCGAGCTGGCGCAAAAACTCCACCAGCGGGCCGTTGCCCAGATCGAACTCGTGGTTGCCGAGCACCATGGCATCGGGGGCCAGCATGGCGAGCAGGTCGGCGTTGGCGCGCCCTTTGAAGCGGTTGAAATAGAGCGAGCCCTGAAAGGAGTCGCCACCGTGCAGAAACAGAAAACGCTGGCCGGCTGCTGCGGCTTTGGCACGCAGTTGGGTCAATCGGGTCAGGATCCGGGCATAACCGCCGCACTGGGTGCGCCACTGGCCTTCACCGACAGGGGAGAAGCTCATGGGCGCGCCATCGAAGTGGGAGTGGCAATCACTGAAATGGGCAAGTTGAACCGTAATACTCATCTCGGTCCTCCTTAGGGGAAAATGAGCACCGAGTCTACTGCAAAGGGGGGGGAGGATACCAGCCCGGCAGGGTGCCGGGCTGGTCAGCGATCAGGCGGGCACCATGATCTGGGTGGCGATGATCACCACCAGCAGGCCGACGCCCACCGGCAGGGAGGTACGCTTGACTACCTCGAACGGCGAGAGTTTGCCCATCCCCGCACAGGCGACCACCACACCGGAGACCGGCGAAATGGTACGACCCAGGTTGGAGGCTTGCAGCATCGGGATCACCAGATAGGCCGGGTTGATGCCCAGGCTGCTGGCCAGGTTGGGGATCAGCTCCACGAAGGCGTAGAAGGGGGCGTTGCCCGAGCCAGTGGTGAAGGCGGCCAGGGTGGTGATCACCACCAGTGACAGCATCATGATCATGCCGCCCGAGCCGAGATCCTGGGCGTGGGTCAGCAGGGTGTCGATAAAGCCGATGGTCATCAGACCCTGAGCAAAGACACCGGCACCGACCAGCAGCATGACCACACCGGCAAAGGCGTCAGCCATATTGCGCCAGCAGACCTGCAGACCGTCCAGCAGCTCCTTGCCATTGCGGATACGCACGAGTTCCAGCAGGCTGGCCAGCACCATGCACATGACGATGATGGTGACGATATCCAGCTGCGGGCCCCATTTGCCGTCAAATATCAGCACCCCGATGATGGGGGTGAACGGCAGGATGGCGTAAAAGGCAGGCGCCGTCGTCACCAGATCGCCCGGTGCAACCGGCTCGTTGTGCTCGCCGGATTTCTGGTCAAGGTAGCGCTGCCAGAAGAAGTGGGTCACCGCCATACAGGCGATCGCCACCAGCGAGATGGGCAGGGTCAGCTTGAAGGCAAAATCCAGCAGCGGCATGTTGGCGGCCTGGGCGGCCATCACCACGTCACCGGAGGTCGGTGCCAGAATGATGGCGGCAGGCGAGGCGCACACGGCGGCTGCCGCACCACGGGAGATCCCCATGTTGACCATCAGCGGGAACAGGGTCGCCATCAACAGCACGCCGAGGCCAGTGGCGGAGCTCACCGCCAGCGACATGGCACAGGCAACCAGATAGGCGGCCACCAGCAGGATGTAGGGGGACTTGATGATGCCGAGCGGTTTGCTGGCCAGCTTGACCAGAATGGTATTGGCGCCGATATGGCTCATGTAGCCGGCGAAGCCACACAGCACCATGATCAGCATCCCCAGTCCACCGCCACGATCGTTGAGCAGGAAGCGGATGTATTCGAAGATATCGGTCGCAATGTAACCGGTGCTGACGACTTTGCTCGGCAGTACCGGCTTGCCCATCATGGCGGTGACGACCAGCAGCAGCAAGCCGCCGCTCAGCAGCACCCCGGTCGCGGAGTATCCTTTGAAAATGGCACGGCCCACCACCAGGGTGACCAGGGTGCCAATAATGAGTTCCAGCATATGTTGCCTTCTGATTGGATGAGAGTGGAGGGAGTCTATTCCGATAGGGGTAGACTGGCGACCGGAAACCGGATGTTGTGTGAGCTAAATCAACGTTTAACCCCGTGAACAGAATTAAAGAAAGGTAAAGGCACTTTACCCAGCGGGTTTGGCTACCTACCCTTGCCAGCTTTGGGTATCTTTTGAGGCTTTTATATGGTGATGGGTGATTTTATAGGCGTTAAACGCTGTCTTTTCCTGCTTTCGCTGCTATTTTCACCTACTTGCGTGTTTGCGGTGACCAATGACGGTTTTCATCAAACCGGCCCCCATCAGGCGGTCGCCATGCGGCGTCTCATGGCACCCCACTCTTACGGCGTACTGGTGGTCGCCGAGGGGAACAGACCCCGTTTTGCCGCGCTGGCATCCAAAACCACCGAAGCAAACTGCCTGGCTCGTCACGCCATCCGGGTGGATGGGGTCGCGCTGCTGGCCACCCCGCGATTTTATGGCAAAGAGGGAAAACGGGGTCTTTGCGAGCTGTGGCTCAACGAGGGGGCAGATCAGAACTTTTTTGCCAACCGTCTTAAAAATGATCATTTTATTCAGATAGATGGTCATGACATCAATGTGAAAAATTACCACCTCGACTGGCAGCGGATCAGCCGCCATGCTCAATAAAAATACAGTTTTGGCCTTGTGCCATACTCTGCTCACGCAACCTGTGAGCGTGCTCTGATTTCTGGGCCCATCATTGTATTGCGCCGCTTCGTCGTCACACATAGGCTATACCCGTCATCTGTGTGGCGGTGGGGTTCACCAAGGTTGGTACTCCGCCCGTGCAATCAAGGAAGGTAGTCTGGCATGGTCAGCAAGGTTTATGGAGTAGTGGGGGTCGGGTTGTTGCTGTTGCCCCTGATGAGTCAGGCTCAGCCGAGCCGGCCGCAAGTGGTGCCAGAGTCCCGCATCAATGTCCGTTTTTATGAGGTCCATGCAACCAGCCCGGACCAGCTTGCCCGTGCGATTGCCCAGAGTGCCCCCAAGGTAAATGGCAAGCCTGTGCTCGGCAAGGCGAGTTATCAGATGGAGTGGCAGCTGGATACCGAGCAGTTGCCGGGACGCTGCCAGCTCAACCGGGTAACGGTCACGACCAACGCCACCGTGTTGCTGCCCCGCTGGCGTGAGAGCGCGAGCAGTAACGATCCTGCCCGTCAGCGCTGGGGACGGCTGCTCTCCAGCATGTTTGACTACGAGTCCCGCTTCAAGGAGATGGTGCTGCAAGGGGCCAATCAGGTGGGCGGGGCGATTGCGGCGCTACCCGACCATGCAGATTGTCAGGCGCTGCGCTATGCCGCGTGGGCGGCGGGCAGCGGCGAGCTGAGCAAGGTCAAGGGGCGACTCGATGATTTTCAGCGTCAGACCGGCTACGGCGAACAGCTCGGGGTGCATTGGCCCAAGTGAGCGCTATTCTATATAGGGCATAGGGCCCGATATCCTGCCAACCCTCCTCAATATCGCACGATTTGATAAATAGAATGGCCGCCCGATGGGCGGCCATTCTATTTGTTTGCAGATTGCTTGCAGAGTCCGGTTCAGGCCAGTGCTTTGCCCTTGAGCAGCTTGCGTACCCAGTAACGGGCAGGGTGGAGCGCCTCCAGCAGATCGGCGGCCAGCGGCAGGGGATCGCCGCAGATCTCGCTGGCGAGCAGCTCACCACAGAGCGGCGCCGAGCAGAGACCCCGTGAGCCGAGCGCCCCCAGCACATAGAGGCCGGGGTGAAGAGGCAGCGGTTGGGCATTATGCTGATCACGCTGCAGATTGGCATAGTGATCCGCCAGCCCCTGCAATCTGACGATTGGCCCCACTACCGGCAGGTGATCCCGACTGGCGCAGCGCACTCCGACGCGGGCCTCATTGCCGCTCACATCCACTTCGGCGGGCCAGGCTTGCTCCGGCAAACAGGCTTGCAACCGCGCCTGATTCTGGGTTTGCTCCTCGGCACGAAACTCGAGACTGCTCTGGTTGCGGCCATAACTGGCGCCGATGCAGTGCTGCTCGTTGTGCATCGGGGTGAGGTAGCCATCGTAACAGAGCACGGTCTTGAGCTGACGCAAGCTGGCCGTGGTCGGCACATGGCTCACCTGACCGCGCACCGGATAGAGCGGCAGTTCGGCAAAGGGGAGCAGAGCGGGCAACTGGTGACCGGCGGCGACCACCAGATTGGGGGTCTGCCAGTGGCGGCCATCCTGGCTCTCTATGTGCCAGCCATCGGTCTGCTCGGCAATGGCGACCACTTTGGTGTGGTACTCCACCTGCAGCAGGCCGCTGGCTTGCGCCTCTTTCAGCGCTGCGCGAGTGAGATCGGCCGGACAGAGCCAGCCCCCCAGCGGGTAGCTGGCCCCTTCATGCCCACTGGGCAGGCCAGATATCGCTTCTGCCTCTGCGGCGGAAAGGGGTTGCATCAGCTCGGGCGGGAAGGGGCCCTGACTCATCTTGGTCAGCTTGGCGCGGGATTTGTCGTCATAGCCCAGCTGTACCACACCGCATAATTCGAAAGCGATGGGATGGTGCTCGGCCAGTGCCAGCAGCCGTTGGCGGGCATAGCCAAAGGCGAGCGAATAGAAGCGCGACAGCGCATCGTGCTCGCCGTTAAGCAGTGGATAGAGCGCGCCCTGGCGGTTACCTGAGGCGCCGGTGGCCGATTCGCCATCTTCGCACAGCAGGGTTACCTTGCGACCCCGTTCCACCAGGGAGAGTGCGGTCATGGCCGAGGCGACGCCACCGCCGATGATCACAATCTCGCCATTCCGGCCTACCGGACGCGCATAATGGTTGGCGATCGTCTGCGCGGGAGCCTTGTCACAGCGCTCACCGATCAACATGGCCCACTTGGTGCCGTGGCCCTTGGTCTTTTTCATCGCAAAACCGGATGCGATCAGCCCACGGCGCACAAATCCGGCGCAGGTAAAGGTAGAGATGGTCGCGTTCGCGCGCGCGAGACGGGCCAGCCCATCAAACAGCGCTTGCGTCCACATCTCGGGGTTCTTGGCCGGGGCAAAACCATCCAGATACCAGGCATCGACCAGGCCCTCTGCCCGGTGCGGTACCAGCGGCAGCATATCCTTGATGTCGCCAAACCAGAGGTCGAGGCGAATGCGGCCGCCCGCAAAGAGCAGGCGATGACAGCCGGATACCGGCAGCGGCCACTGGGCGATGAGATCCTGGCTCAAGTGGCCAAGCTCGGGCCAGGCGGCCAGCGCCTTGCGCAGATCGCCTTGAGTCAGGGGATATTTCTCGAAACTGATGAAGTGCAGACGGGAGCCGTTGCCGGATTGGGGCGCCTGTTCCAGGAACGCTTGCATTGTCGCCAGAAAGTTAAGACCTGTGCCGAAACCTGTTTCACCTATCACGAAACTGTCACTATCGTGGTGCGAAAATCGCGCAGGTAGCCGGTTTTGCTGCAAAAAGACGTAGCGGGTTTCACTTAGACCGTTATTATTGGAAAAGTACACATCCCCGAAGTCACTGGAGACAGGAGTTCCCGCTTCATTCCAATCCAATCGGGCATGATGTAAGGATGTTTGACTCACGTTTTCCTCGGCTCGCGTCACAAAATCGCGGGCATTCTACGTGAAAGCAGACCAGTTTGGCAGCCGAAAGCGGGTAGACTTGGCGCCAGTTTTTCCAGACGAGATGAATTAATGAGAAGAGCAGTGATCACCGGTATCGGCGTCATCTCCAGTATCGGCAACAACAAGGAAGAAGTGCTGGCCTCCCTGAAAGCAGGTAAATCCGGCATCACCTATTCCGAGCAGTTCGAACAGCACAACCTGCGTAGCCGTGTCTGGGGTAACATCAAACTCGATCCGTCTGAACTGATCGACCGTAAAGTCATGCGTTTCATGGGTGATGCGGCGGCGTATGCCTATCTCTCCATGCAGCAGGCCATTGAAGATGCCGGGCTGCCGGAAGATCAGGTCTCCAACGAGCGTACCGGCCTGGTGGTCGGTTCAGGCGGTGCCTCCGGCAAAAACACCTCCGAGTCTTGCGACATCGCTCGCGAGAAAGGGGTCAAGCGAGTGGGCCCTTACATGGTGCCGCGCACCATGTCCTCCACCACTTCTGCCTGTCTGGCCACCCCGTTCAAAATCAAGGGTGTCAACTACTCCATCAGTTCTGCCTGCGCCACCTCTGCTCACTGCATCGGTCACGCCATGGAGCTGATCCAGCTTGGCAAACAGGATGTGGTGTTCGCTGGCGGCGGTGAAGAGCTGGACTGGTCCTCTACCATCCAGTTTGACGCCATGGGCGCCCTCTCCACCAAGTACAACGACACGCCGGAAAAAGCGTCCCGTACCTATGATGCGGACCGCGACGGTTTCGTTATCTCCGGTGGTGGCGGCATTCTGGTGATCGAAGAGCTGGAGCATGCGCTGGCTCGTGGTGCTCATATCTATGCCGAGCTGACCGGTTACGGTGCCACCTCCGATGGTTACGACATGGTTGCGCCGAGCGGTGAAGGCGCCGTGCGTTGCATGAAGATGGCGATGCAGGGTGTGGGCAAGGTTGATTACATCAACACCCACGGTACCTCCACTCCGGTCGGTGACACCAAGGAGCTGGAAGCAATCCAGACTCTGTTTGGCACCAACGGACCCAAGATCTCAGCGACCAAGGCGATGACTGGCCATGCGCTGGGCGCTGCCGGTGTGCATGAGGCTGTCTACTCCCTGCTGATGATGGAACACGGCTTTATCGCCCCCAGCATCAACATCGAGAATCTGGACGAGAAGGCCGTGGGTCTGCCCATCGTACGCGAGTACGAAGCGGCCGAGCTCAACACCGTCATGTCCAACAGCTTCGGCTTTGGCGGTACCAACGCCTCTCTGGTGTTCAGCAAGTTCAAAGCCTGATCATCCGGTTGATATGAAAAAAGCGCCTCAGGGCGCTTTTTTTGTCTTCGGGCTCTGTCATCAATGCTGCAGAGCAGAGCAGAGCAGAGCAGAGCAGAGCAGAGCAGAGCAGAGCAGAGCAGAGCAGAGCAGAGCAGAGCAGAGCAGAGCAGAGCAGAGCAGAGCAGAGCAGAGCAGAGCAGAGCAGAGCAGAGCAGAGCAGAGCAGAGCAGAGCAGAGCAGAGCATCAGTTATCGTGGGATAGGGGGAGTGCGTTTGTGGCAGAGGTCAGCGCAGATGGCTGCTGTCAGGTGACGTCACACCAATGAGTGTGTTCGGCATCCCGCTAGCAAGGCTGAGAGCAAGAAGGGAGCCTCAGGCTCCCTTCTTTGTTAGCGGTAATTTGATGGCCGCTGACTAGAACCAGAAGCCGATGATAAAGGAGCCCGCCAGGGTCAGCATCACGTTGGCCACCGCATAGGTACCGGCGTAACCGAGCGCCGGAATGGAGCTGTTGGCGGCCTCGTTGACTACATCCATCGCCGGAGCGCAGGTACGGGCACCGGTGATGGCACCGAGCAGCAGGGCGGGGTTCATCTTGAGCACCCAGACCCCGAACAGATAGCCCACCAGCACCGGCAAGGTGGTCACCAGCATGCCGGAGAAGAGCACCACCATACCGACTTCGCTGAGGTGGTCGAGGATGCCGCCACCGGCTTTCAGACCCGTGCTCACCATAAAGACCGCCAGACCAAGATCTTTGGCCAATCTGAGCGCGCCGGGTGGCACATAGCCGACCGTCGGGTGGTTGGCCCGCAGGTAACCCATCAGGATCCCCGCCAGCAGCAGGCCGACGGCGTTGCCGAGGCCAAATTCGATCTGGCCGAACACCAGCGAGACGGAGCCGATCAGCAGACCGAGTACGAAGAAGGTGGTGAAGGCCACCAGATCCGTGGTCTGGCTGTGGATGCTGATAAAGCCGATCTTGTTGGCCAGCAGTTTGACCCGCTGCTTCTCGCCACTGATCTGCAACACGTCGCCTTTTTGCAACATGATGTTGCGATCGAACGGCATCTCGATCTGGGAGCGCACCACCCGGTTGAGGAAGCACCCTTTCTCGGTGAGGTTGAGCTCTACCAGATGGCGGCCCACCACGGAGTCGTTCTTTACCACGATCTCTTCCGTGACGATCTGCAGGTCGAGCAGGTTGCGGTCAAACACCTCTTTACCGTTGCGGTAGTTGACGTCCAGCTTCTCGTGGCTCTCGGGATAGCCCACCAGAGCGATCTCGTCCCCTTCCTGAATGACGGCGTCACCATCCGGGCTTGCCAGAATGCCGTTGCGGCGGATCCGCTCCACATAGCAGCCGGTATGGGGATAGATGCCGGTTTCGCGCAGGGTACGGCCACCGATCCAGGCCGCCAGCTCGGGGCCGACCCGGTAGGCGCGGATGATGGGCAGATAGGTCTTGCGACTCTCGCTGTCGGAGAGACCCCGCTCGCGGGCGATTTTTTGCGCCTCGGTATTGAGGTCGAGGCGAGCCAGCGAGGGGAGGTAGCGCACCACCAGCATCAGCCCCACCAGGCCCACCAGATAGGTCAGGGCGTAGCCGATACCCATGTTGTCGAGCACCGCCTGCATATCGGTTTGATGGGGCAGGTTGAGCAGACCGCTGCGCAGGGCATCCTGGGCACCCACCAGCGCCGGTGTCGAGGTGAGGGATCCTGCCAGGATCCCCGCCGCCATGCCCGGCCCCAGATTGAAGAACTTGGCGAGCCCCACCGTCAGCAGCAGGGCTGTCAGCAAGATCACCAGGGTCAGGGTGATGTAGTGGATGCCGTCGCGCAGGAAGACGCTGAAGAAGTGCGGGCCCGCTTCGATCCCCACACAGAAGATGAACAGCATAAAGCCGACATTTTCAGTGGTGGCTGCAAATTCGAAGCCCATCTGGCCGAACAGCAGGGCGGTGAACAACACGCCGATGGTGTTGCCAATCTGGAAGTTGCCAAGACGAACTTTGCCCAGCAGCAGGCCGAAGGCCAATACCACGAACAGCAGCAGGGAGTCGCTTTGATGTAGCAGTGTCACGAAATCTATGGTCATGCCCGGAAAAACCGAGGAAAAATGTGGGGTCGATATTGTGCCGGATCTATCCCCAATAAAGAAGCGCAACGGGACGATTAATCGGACGTTATCGGACGCTATTTGCGGAGCAGGTGGCGGGATAGGGAGACAAGCGGATGAAATCAGGAGGTTTTTGCTGCCACAGCGGATGTCAATTAGTGAAAAATGCTGCCCGCTACCGACGCGGCCCGGTCGTGGGCAATATTATAGATTCTGCTGTCCAGCCGATCGTCGGAGCGCAGTTTCGGCATATTCAACCACAGGTGAGCCGCCGTGCTAACCATGCAAATATCGCTTGATTTTATCCGCTTGCTCACGGGGAAAGGGCTGGCAAAAAGATGTCTCAGGAAAGTGCCAATAGAGCCTGTTGCCGGCCTGTTACAGCGGCCGCGGCAAAACAGCATAAAATCAGGTTTGCCAGCAAAATGGCTCCTCGCCGGGCGCCATCACGGGCAATCCCGCGTCCTGACAGGGCTTGCTGCACTTACCCACAGAATCTGTGGATAACCCTGTTTATGAATCCTGTTCATCGCCCGCAAAGCCGCGCCACTACTGGGGTGCAAGTGCTGTTCAAAAAATACCGTAAGAAAAATGTTTGTATAAAAATCAAATAGTTAGAAACGACAGGAGAAAACTCTGTCGGGCCGGAACGGGTAACAAAAGGGAGCGTCAGCAGCAAGAGGGATCTTGTGCATTAAAATTGGCAGGAGAGGGCACTAAAGTGGATAACTTGCACCGAGATGGTGAGGAATTGGCTCCCCCGACTGGACTTGAACCAGTGACATACGGATTAACAGTCCGCCGTTCTACCGACTGAACTACGGGGGAACATCGAGCAAGGAGGAGCACTATACAGAAGGTGCCAAAGGTGGTCAAGCCATTCGCGTGGGTGATGGCGCGGGTGTACCACTGCTAAACCCTCGGTTACACTGCTCCTCTGCTGTTTTGTGTCGGGAGTGTTCATGAGCAAATTGTTCAAGTTAGCCAGCCAGTTTCAACCCGCCGGGGATCAGCCCACGGCGATTGCCCAACTGCTGGATGGCATCGAGTCGGGGCTGGCCCACCAGACCCTGCTCGGGGTGACCGGTTCGGGCAAGACCTTCACCATGGCCAATGTCATCGCCACCCTGAACCGCCCGACCATGATCCTGGCGCCCAACAAGACCCTGGCCGCCCAGCTCTATGGCGAGATGAAGGAGTTCTTCCCCGACAATGCGGTGGAGTATTTCGTCTCCTACTACGACTACTACCAGCCCGAAGCCTATGTGCCGACCACCGACACCTATATAGAGAAGGATGCCTCCATCAACGATCACATCGAGCAGATGCGATTGTCGGCCACCAAGGCGCTGCTGGAGCGGCGTGATGTGGTGATCGTCGCCTCGGTGTCGGCCATCTATGGTCTGGGGGATCCCCAAGCCTATCTCAGCATGATGCTGCACCTGAAACTGGGGGATGTGATCAACCAGCGGGATATCCTGCGCCGCCTCGCCGAGCTGCAGTACACCCGCAACGACATGGCCTTCCAGCGCGGCACCTTTCGGGTGCGCGGCGAAGTGATCGACATCTACCCTGCGGAATCGGACAAGCTGGCGCTGCGGGTGGAGCTGTTTGATGAGGAGGTGGAGCGGCTCTCCCAGTTCGATCCCTTGACTGGCGCCATCGAGCAGACGGTAGTGCGCTACACCATCTACCCCAAGACCCACTACGCCACCCCGCGCGAGACTATTCTGGGGGCCATCGAGCATATCAAGGAGGAGCTGCGCAGCCGCCGCGAGCAGCTGTTGTCCCTCAACAAGCTCGTGGAAGAGCAGCGCATCAGCCAGCGCACCCAGTTCGACATGGAGATGATGCAGGAGCTGGGCTACTGCTCCGGCATCGAGAACTACAGCCGCTACCTCTCCGGCCGGGCACCGGGGGAGCCACCGCCCACCCTGTTTGACTACCTGCCGGGGGATGGTCTGCTCATCATCGATGAATCCCACGTCACGGTGCCGCAGATCGGCGCCATGTTCAAAGGGGACCGCTCCCGCAAGGAGACCCTGGTGGAGTACGGCTTCCGGCTCCCCTCGGCGCTGGACAACCGGCCGCTCAAGTTTGACGAATTTGAAGCGCTGATGCCGCAGACGGTGTTTGTCTCGGCGACCCCCGGCCCTTACGAGCTGGAGAAGTCGGGCGGCGATGTGGTGCAGCAGGTGGTGCGCCCCACCGGTCTGCTCGATCCGGAGATCGAGGTGCGTCCGGTGACCACCCAGGTGGACGATCTGCTCTCCGAGATCCGCAAGCGGGTCGCGGTGGAGGAGCGGGTGCTGGTGACCACCCTGACCAAACGGATGGCGGAAGACTTGACCGAGTATCTGGCGGAGCACGACGTCAAGGTGCGCTACCTGCACTCCGATATCGATACGGTCGAGCGGGTGGAGATCATCCGCGACCTGCGCCTTGGCAAGTTAGATGTGCTGGTGGGCATCAACCTGTTGCGGGAAGGTCTCGACATGCCGGAGGTGTCGCTGGTGGCGATTCTTGATGCGGATAAAGAGGGCTTCCTGCGCTCGACCCGCTCGCTGATCCAGACCATCGGCCGCGCGGCGCGCAACCTCAACGGCAAGGTCATTCTCTACGGCGATACCATCACCAACTCGATGAAGGTGGCGATCGAGGAGACCGAGCGGCGCCGCGCCCTGCAACATGCCCACAACCTCAAGCACGGCATCACCCCCAAGGGGCTCAACAAGTCGGTGGGGGACGTGATGGACATGGGGGGCAGCCGCAGTGCAGGCAAAGCAGGCAAGGGGAGTCGCAAGGCCGCCGAGCCGCAAGGGGAGTACCACGCCCGCTCAGCCAGCGAGATTGCCAAAGAGATCAAACGGATGGAGGAACAGATGTTCCAGCATGCCCGGGATCTGGAGTTCGAACAGGCGGCGGCACTGCGGGATCAGATCCAGCGGCTGCGCAGCGAGTTGATCGAGTCATGAGCCGCAAACGCTGGCTTATCTGGCAGCGATTGCGTCGTCTCTATCAGGGTTTTCGCCACCCTGCCACCCCCTGGTGGGCGAAGGGACTGGTGATCCTTATCCTGCTCTATGGCATCAGTCCGGTGGATCTTGTTCCCGACGTGGTGCCCTTGCTGGGTTGGTTCGATGATGTGACCCTGCTGCTGGTGTTGTTGTGGGGCTGGGAGCGTTGCCTGCCCCCCGCCGTGCGCAGCGATCTGGAGTCGGCGCCTCATACATAGGGAGGTCCGCTTCTTCGGGTTGCTCCTGATGCATCGCGTGGCAAGCTGCGGTAAAACGGTTTTATTTGACCTCTGCCGCAGCGGGATAAAAAAGAGGCAGTTCCGAAGATTGTGACCCGGATCGCATTGGCGTAGACTCCACGCCGTTCACTTTATGGATATGGAAAAAATGGATCTGATCCTCTTTGCTATCGACTTTATCCTGCACGTTGATGTGCATTTGAAAGAGCTGTTCGAGAACTATGGCGTCTGGGTTTACGCCATCCTGTTTCTGATCATCTTCTGTGAAACCGGGCTGGTAGTGACGCCGTTCCTGCCGGGTGACTCCCTGCTGTTTGCCGCCGGTGCCCTCACCGTGGGCAGCGTGCTGGACGTCCACACCCTGGCCGGGGTACTGATCATCGCGGCCGTGCTGGGCAATGTAGTCAACTACACCATCGGCCACTTCTTCGGTGAGCAACTGTTCCGCAATCCCGATTCCAAAATCTTCCGTCGCGACTATCTGGACAAGACTCACGCCTTCTATGCCAAGCATGGCGGCAAGACCATCATCATCACCCGCTTCTTGCCCATCGTGCGGACCTTTGCGCCGTTCGTGGCAGGGATGGGGGCCATGACCTATCCCCGTTTCCTGGCGTTCAATCTGGTCGGCGGTCTGCTGTGGGTACTCTCCTTCGTCTATGCTGGCCACTTCTTCGGCAATCTGCCAGTGGTGCGTCAGAACTTTACCCTGCTGATCTTCGGCATCATCGGCATCTCGCTGTTGCCCATGGTGATTGGCGCGGTCAAGGCCAAGATGGGTGCTGCCAAGGCGTAATCAACGGTCAGACAAAACACGGTCAGACAGAACGAGAAGGGGGAGCCACAATGGCTCCCCCTTTTTAGTTCCACGCAGAGATGCAGATCAGTTGCAGCAGCGTCCTTTCACCAGATTGCCGATGGCCACCACGGTGAAGACCAGCAGATAGGCGGCGAAGATGACGACCAGCCACTGGGGCATGGAGTAACCGAAGAACTGCCAGGTGATCTGGGCACAATCCCCTTCCGGCATAAAGAGCCAGGGGAGCCACTGATCGAGCGGGGCCCAACTCGGGAAGTCGGCAAACGGGCTGCAGACGTTGAACGGGGAGGGGTTAACCTGATAGTCCACATGCTGGAGGGCCAGCTGGAAGCCGCGGAAGGCACTGTAGCCCCACAGCAACATGGCGCTCCAGCGAACATACCACTTATCCGGCGCCACCATGCCGAGCAGACCGGCGGCCAGCACACCCAGGGTCGCCAACCGTTCGTAAACGCACATTACGCACGGGGAGAGGCCCAGCACATGCTGGAAGAAGAGGGCGCACAACTCGAGGAACAGGGCTGATGCTGCCAGCAGACCCCAGGCCAGCCGATGGGCGGCGATACGGCGGAGAAACTCGATCATCTCATTGATCTCTCAGAAAAAACAGTGGCTGAATTAGAGCAGAGCGGGGCAGAAAAGAAAAGGGCCCTGAAGGGCCCCCGGGATCCGTAGTCACGGATTAATGAAGCGCTGGCTGCACTGCCGGCAGCGCACTCTCCATCACCAGCCATCCGTGCTGATAGAACCACTCGGTGGTCGGGGCGAGCAGCAACTCCACGGCGAAGAAGCCGACCAGTCCCAGCACTATGGTATAGGGCAGCGCCATCCAGACCATGCGGCCATAAGAGAGGCGCAGCAGCGGCGCCAATGCCGAGGTGAGCATGAACAGGAAGGCGGCCTGACCATTGGGGGTGGCGACCGATGGCAGGTTGGTACCGGTGTTGATGGCCACCGCCAGCAGATCGAACTGGGCGCGGTCGATGGCGCCATTGATCAGCGCAGTCTTCACCTCGTTGATATAGACGGTGCCAACGAAGACGTTGTCACTGACCATGGAGAGCACCCCGTTGGCCAGATAGAAGAGGGCCAGCTGATTCTCCGGTTTGGCTGCCAGTACCAGCTGGATCACCGGTTTGAACAGCTGCTGATCGATGATGACGGCGACCACGCTGAAGAAGACGGCCAGCAGGGCGGTGAAGGGGAGCGCCTCCTGGAAGGCCTTGCCCAGTGAGTGCTCCTCGGTGATCCCGGTCAGGGAGGTGGCCAGCACGATGACCGAGAGGCCGATCAGGCCAACGGCTGCCAGGTGCATGGCCAGACCGACGATCAGCCAGACCGCAATCAATGCCTGAACGATCAGCTTGGCCTTGTCTTGCTGGCTGCGTTTTGCCTCTTCGTAGCGGTTGTACTCCTCCATGATGGATCGCACCGTGTCCGGCAGGCGGGCACCATAGCCAAACCAGCGGAACTGTTCCACCAACACGCAGGTCAGCAGACCGCAGATAAAGACCGGGATGGTCACGGGGGACATGCGAATGGCAAATTCGCCGAAGTTCCAGCCAGCCTGCTCGCCGATGATGAGGTTTTGCGGCTCGCCCACCAAGGTGCAGACACCGCCCAACGCGGTACCGATGGCGGCATGCATCATCAGGCTGCGCAGGAAGGCGCGAAAATCGTCGAGATCCTGGCGATTGCGCTCGGCGACTTCCTCGTCATGGCTATGGTCGTGGGGATGGCCGAACTCCTTGCCGGAGGAGACCTTGTGATAAATGGCATAAAAGCCGGTGGCGACGCTGATCACCACCGCAATCACGGTCAGGGCGTCGAGAAAGGCCGACAGGAAGGCGGACACCAGACAGAAGGAGAGGGAGAGCAGGATCTTGGATCGCACCCCGATCAGCAGCTTGGTGAAGACATAGAGCAGCAGCTGCTTCATGAAATAGATGCCTGCCACCATGAATACCAGCAGCAGCAGCACTTCGATATTGGCGACCAGCTCGTGCTTGACCTGATCGGCGGAGGTCATGCCGATCAACACGGCTTCGATAGCGAGCAGACCGCCCGGTTGCAGGGGGTAGCACTTGAGGGCCATGGCCAGGGTGAAGATAAACTCAACGACCAGTAACCAGCCCGCAATGAAAGGATCGAGGTGGAAGGCGATCGGGTTGATCACCAGAAATAGCAAAATGGCGCTTTTGTACCACTGTGGTGCATTGCCCAAGAAGTTCTTGGCGAATGCCTGCCCTAGGCTTATTGGCATGATAATGGGTCTCAACTTTGTTGTTAGGATCTGCTTCTATGCAGTCAAGGATGATTCGACCTGTGCCTCCGGATGTTGGCCTTTATCTGTCTGATTCCTCGTGATTTTAATCAAAAAGCGTGACGATTATAAATGATAGCCGATGGATCTCTGCCCATGTGCCTGTTTTATAACCACCTTGTCGGGGTTGGCTGGCTCCCCTGTGGTGATTAAATACATATTACTAACACTATATTTGCCATATGTGAGCAGAGGACTGACCTTATGCTTGCCAGCCATCAGCGCTTTGATATCATTCGTCAGCCTTTTTACGCATTACAACAGAGTCAATTCATGGTTATAAAAGCGCAGAGCCCAGCAGGGTTTGCCGAGGAATACATCATCGAGTCCATCTGGAACAATCGCTTTCCTCCCGGATCTATTCTGCCCGCCGAGCGTGAATTATCCGAGTTGATCGGGGTGACGCGGACCACCTTGCGCGAAGTGCTGCAGCGACTGGCCCGTGATGGCTGGTTGACCATCCAGCATGGCAAGCCGACCAAGGTGAACAATTTCTGGGAAACCTCCGGCCTCAATATTCTGGAGACACTGGCCCGTCTGGATCAGGACAAGGTGCCGGATCTGGTGGCCCAGCTGCTCTCCGCCCGTACCCACATCTGCACCATCTTTATTCGCGGGGCGATCCGTCACAATCCGGAGCAGGCTGCCGAGATCCTGCGTGGCGCCGATGGAGTCGAGAACAACGCACAGGCTTATGCCGAGTTCGATTATCGCCTGCACCACCAGCTGGCGTTTGCTTCCGGCAATCCGATCTACGCCCTGATCCTGAACGGTTTCAAAGGGTTGTATAGCCGGGTCGGCAGCTACTACTTCTCCGACAAGCAGGCTCGCGAGACGGCTGATGCCTATTACAAGACCCTGCTCAATCTGGCCGAGACCAAGAACCACGAAGCCGTGTTCATGACGGTGCGTCAGTACGGTATCGAGTCCGGCAAGCTGTGGACCCGTCTGCGTCAGGACATGCCAAGCGATCTGTGCGACAACTGATCCCTTGCCTGTGCTGTCCAAGAAACGCGCCATCCGGCGCGTTTTTTTATCCTTCCGGTTTTGTGTCTATGCTTGATTGGCGGTGGTAATTGCTTGAACTGCATGGATATTTGGCCAAAAAGTTTGATCCAGCGCAAATGAACCCTGCATTTATCACTTTGGTGGCATAGGACCCAACCGCTGATTGAGGTCAAATGGAGGCATCAAGAGCGGAGCCAATATCCGCCAGAAGGAACACACCTTTCACCGGATGAAGGACACAACAATGAGTCTTCTTGAACACACCATCTGGACAGTACTGGGATACGGGGCCATGCCCTTTATCTTTCTGAGCGGATTCGTGGCGGTGGCAGTGACCTGTTGCATGCTGCTGAACGCGTTCGGAGTACAGTCCGCCGAGAAGTGAGTCGCTTCTCATGCCGCCAAATGCCAGTCTTCGGACTGGCATTTGTTTTTTGTGTCTTTTAAAGCACTTATCCCGGCAGGGAAGGGGAAATGTTTGGTCAGGATGGTCGAACCCGCCGCCGATTTTGATTACACTGGCGCCCGTATTTTTCAATCATCTTTCTCTTATCCAGGTGTTCAAGGTTTTCTATGGCTCTCAAGGCAACCGTATTCAAGGCCCAGATCAGTTTGTCTGATATGGATCGCAATCTGTATCAGGACTTCTCCCTCACGCTGGCCCGCCACCCCTCCGAAACCGATGAGCGGATGATGATCCGGCTGGCGGCTTTTGCCTGGCACGCCGCCGAGCGACTGGAGTTCACCAAGGGATTGAGCGCCGATGACGAGCCCGAACTCTGGTGCAAAAACTACTCGGACGAAATAGAGCTCTGGATCGAGCTGGGCCAGCCCGATGAAAAACGGCTGAAAAAAGCCTGCAACCGCGCCCGTCAGGTAGTGCTCTATCTCTACGGTGGCCGTGGCACCAGCGTCTGGTGGAAGCAGAACCAGGGCAAGCTGAGCCAGCACGACAACCTCAGCATCATCGAGCTCTCCGACAGCCAGACCCTGCCGCTTACCGCCATGGTCGAGCGCACCATGCACCTTACCTGCACCATTTCCGATGGTCAGCTCTGGGTCAGCAACGGCGCACTGGAAGTGACGCTGGATCCGGTGGTGCTGATGGGCAAACCGGCCCGCGAACTGTAACGGACGCCGCCCATGCTCAGCGCCCTGCTCAATATCGTCATTCCGGTGTTCGGGGTCGTCGGGCTCGGCGCACTCTATGGGCGATTGCGACCGGGGGCTGCCCTCGGTTACGTCAATCGGGCCAATATCGAGCTGTTTACCCCGGCGCTGGTCTTCTCCGCGCTGGTCAAGTATCCGCTGGCGCTGGCGGAGCATCTGCCGCTGATTGCGGCGGGGGCATTGGTTATTCTGCTACCCGGTCTGCTGCTCGCCCTGCTCAAACTCAAAGGGATTGAGCGGGCGGCGCTGATCTTGCCCGCCATGTTCCGCAATACCGGTAATCTCGGTATCCCCTTGATGGTGCTGGCGTTTGGCGAGCAGCAACTGGGGGCCATCGTGATCCTCTTTGTGCTCTCCAACCTGCTGCACTTCTCGGTCGGCATGTTTATCCTCTCGGCCAATACCTCCCGCTGGCTGTGGCTGCGCAGCCCTGTGTTGTGGGCCGCGCTGGCCGGTTTGCTGGTGGCCAACCTGCATATCACGCTGCCGGAATATGTGGTCACTACGGCCTCGCTGCTCGGTCAGATCTCGGTACCTCTGATGCTCTTTGCATTGGGCATTCGCCTGATGGAAGGGGAGCTCGATCACCTGGGGCTCGCGCTCAAGTGCAACCTGCTCTATCTGCTGGCGGGGGGATTATCGCTGCTGCTGGCGATCTGGTTGTTGCCCCTCAAGACGGAGTGGATCCCGCTGTTGATGTTGTCAGTTTCGCTGCCGCCAGCGGTGTTGAATTACATGCTTTGCGAGCAGTATCACTGTCAGCCGGACAAGGTGGCCAGCATCGTGCTCGGCGGCAATGCCCTCTCTGTGCTGGTGATCCCGCTGGCGGTCTGGCTCGCGCTCCATCTGCCGGGCTAAGCCGGAAGCCATCTTCTATATTTCTGTTTTTATTGGTTTTTATCCGCACATCAGAAGGTTCTGAGAATACCGCCCATTTTCCCTTTTCGTGATCCCCCCCGAAGTAGTTGCTCCTGATATCCCTTAGTATCTGGCCAGCATGACTCCCTTTAGGGGGAGGATAACAAGAACAAAAAGGAATGATGGATGAGATCCGTGAGCAACCAATGTCTGTTGATGCAGATCCAGCCTACCATCTTGCGCTTTGCCAAGATGCTGGCGAGTGTGCTGCAGCTTGAGGTCGAGATTGTGGATGCCGATATGGTTCGGGTGGCTGGCACCGGGCCCTATGGCAAGTTCTTCGGACGTCAGCTGGAGGGGGATTCCCGCCTGCTGCGCTATGTGATTGATAACCAGCGGGAGAAGATCGTTACCCACACCAGCGATGATCCGGTGTGTGACGGTTGTACCTGCAAGGAGAGCTGCCGTGAGCGCGCCTTCCTTGGGGTGCCCATCATGGTGGATGAGCGCTGTATCGGGGTGATCAGTCTGGTGGCCTTCAGCGACGAGCAGCAGGCGCGCCTCAACAACAATCTGCAGGATGTGTGTGATTATGTGCGCCACATCTCCACCATCTTTGTGGCCAAATTGCTCGATTCGCGCGGGCTGTCGGACGGGGTCAACAAGGTGTTCCTCAATCTGATGACCAACATGGATCAGGGCTGCCTGCTGCTCGATGACAAGAGTCAACTGCTCTACGCCAACGAAGCGGCGCTCCATCATCTGGGTTGCCAGCAGGAACAACTGCAGGGGCGCGAAGTGGGGATCCGTCCGCTCACCTTCTCCCGGCAGGGGCTGAGTGGCCATATCCAGCACATCATCACCTTCGAAGGACGTCAGGAGCTGATCATCGGCCAGTTGCACCATGTGCAGGGCCAACAGCTGTTTCTGATGGCGTTTCATCAGTCCCACTCCGGTCAGGTTCAGGAGCCGGATCCGGATGTGCGGATCGATCAGCTCATCGGCGAGAGCAAGCCGATGCGCACTCTCAAGCGGCTGCTGCACCGCATCGCCCAGAGTCCCTCCAGCGTGCTGATCTGCGGCGAGAGCGGCACCGGTAAAGAGGTGGTGGCCCGCGCCGTCCATCGCCTGAGTCCCCGTCAGGACAAGCCTTTTATTGCCATCAACTGTGCCGCCATTCCCGAACAACTGCTGGAGAGCGAGCTGTTTGGCTATGTGAAGGGATCCTTTACCGGCGCCTCCAGCGGCGGCAAGCAGGGCCTGATTCAGGCGGCCCATCAGGGCACCCTGTTCCTTGACGAGATTGGCGACATGCCGCTCACCATGCAGGCCAAGCTGCTGCGGGTGCTGGAGCTGCGGGAGGTGACCCCTATCGGGGCCAGCCGACCGGTGCCGGTGGATATTCGCATCATCGCCGCCACTCACCAGCATCTCGATCAATACATCGCCGAGGGGAAGTTTCGTGAGGATCTCTACTACCGCATCAACGTCATCCCCCTCAACCTGCCGCCACTGCGGGAGCGGGAAGGGGATGTGGAGCTGCTGACCCACTACTTCCTCAACCTGCACACCAGCCGTATTGGCATCGTCTATCCCGGTCTGGCACCCGAGGTGATGGCGCTGCTCAAGGGGTATCGCTGGCCGGGCAACGTCCGTGAGCTCAGCAACCTCATCGAATATCTGGTCAACGTCAGCCAGGCGGGCGAAGTGATCGACGCCAGCCTGCTGCCCCCCAACATCATCCGCAATCAGGAGCCCCATCGCGTGACGGCCCAGTCGATCCCGGTGACCAACCTGGATGCGGCATTCAATGTCCCTGCCGCCGCACCGCTCGCTGCCATGCAGGAGAAGCTGCCTGACTCTGTCCCGGGTGAGAGCGGCCTTGAGAGCATGGAAAAACAGATGATTGAAGAGACCCTGCTGCGGCTTGGCAACAAGAAATTGGCCGCACAGGCGCTGGGGATTGGGATTGCCACCCTCTATCGCAAGATAAAGAAGTACGAGATTGCCGTGCAGAGCTGAAGATCTGGCGGCGTCTATCCGGCCCGTGTCGTTTATCGGATGACACGGGCTTTTTATTGGAACAAGGCTCTGCGCCATTGCCCGGTCGGTGCTGAACGGATTGGCGGGAAGGGGCGTGGCTGGACAGAATGCAAAAAGCCCGCTCGATGAGCGGGCTTTTTTAATCTGGTGCGTCCTAGTGGATTCGAACCACCGACCCCCACCATGTCAAGGTGATGCTCTAACCAGCTGAGCTAAGGACGCAGGGTGCGCAATGCGACTTTTGACTTCTTTATGCAGGAAAGTGGTGGGTTTAATTGGATTCGAACCAACGACCCCTACCATGTCAAGGTAGTGCTCTAACCAACTGAGCTATAAACCCACATCTGCATTTCATTTAAACTGAATGGTGCGTCCTAGTGGATTCGAACCACCGACCCCCACCATGTCAAGGTGATGCTCTAACCAGCTGAGCTAAGGACGCATAATCAGTGTTCTGTAATGGTGCGTCCTAGTGGATTCGAACCACCGACCCCCACCATGTCAAGGTGGTGCTCTAACCAGCTGAGCTAAGGACGCATCACAGAAAAAGTGGTGGGTTTAATTGGATTCGAACCAACGACCCCTACCATGTCAAGGTAGTGCTCTAACCAACTGAGCTATAAACCCACTCGATGAAATGAATTCGAACCAACGACACAATCTTCACCATGCCAAGGTCATGCTCTGACCAACCGAGCAACAAACCCACTTCACTGCACCAGCAGTGCTGGCGTGGTCGGCATACTACCCATGCCCCCCAAGGCTGTCAACAGGCCATATGCACAAAGGAGACTGTTTGCCCAGTTCTTGCGCAGCCTGTTGATTTTGCAGGCGAGTTGTCGCTTGCCAAGCCCTGTTACTGGGCCCGAGACAGGGTGGTGCAGGCCTCTGGAGTGGCAAAACGGCCGTAGATGTAGCGCAATCTTGCCCCCAGCATCAGGGCAGCGCTGGTGAGGCCGACGATAAAGCCAATCCAGAAGCCCTGCGGCCCCATCCGCGGTACCAGCCAGTCGGTCAGACCCAGGATCATGCCGGTGGGCAGCCCCAGTCCCCAGTAGGCGACGATGGTGACGTAGAAGATCGCCTGGGTATCCTTGTAACCGCGCAGCGCAGCGGCCGCGACCACCTGCACCGAGTCGGAGAGCTGGTAGATGGCTGCGAAGAACAGCAAGGTGGCCGCCAGGGCGATCACCTGCAGGTCATCGGTATAGATGCTGGCGATGTGCTCCCGTAGCAGCACGGTCACCGTAGCGGTGAGTGCAGCGACACTCACGCCCAGCATAAGACCGGTGCGGGCGGCCACTCGGGCGTGATGGGGCTGGCCTTCACCGATGCTGTGGCCCACCCGGATGGTGACACCCACCCCGATGGAGAGTGGCAGCATAAAGACCAGACTGGAGAAGTTGAGCGCAATCTGGTGGCTCGCCACCGTTTCGGCGCCAAAGGGGGCCAGCATCAGCGCCACCACGGCAAACAGGGTCACCTCGCAGAAGATCGCCATGGCGATGGGGAACCCCAAGCGAAACAGGCGCCAGATCTGGCTGCCGTTGGGGCGAGCCAGCTGGGAGAAGAGACGGATCTCGGTGAAGTGACGGGAGAGCTTCACATAGAGGATCATCGCCAGCAGCATGGCCCACAGCACGATGGCGGTGGCGACACCACAACCCACCCCGCCCAGTTTCGGCATGCCGAAGTGGCCGTGAATGAAGATGTAGTTGGCGGGAATATTGACCGCCAGCCCGACAAAGCCGATCACCATGGTGGGCATGGTGTGGGAGAGTCCCTCGCTGAAGTTGCGCAGCACCTGGAACATCGCAAAAGCGGGCAGGCCCCACAGAATGGCATGCAGATAGCCGCTGGTCTTGGCGGCCATCACCGGCTCCACATCCATAAATTGCAACGCCAGCGGGCTGTAATAGAGCGCGATCATGGCCAGCGGGGTGACGATCAGTGTCAGCCAGAAGCCCTGATGAACGGCCGGGCGCACCTCTTCCCGTTTGCGAGCACCGTTAAGCTGGGAGACGATGGGGGTGAGCGCCATGATGATCCCCTGCACCAGCAGGATCACCGGTAGCCAGAAGCTGGACGCCACCGACACGGCCGCCAGATCGACCGCGCTCACCTGTCCCGCCATCACGGTATCGACGAAGTTCATGGCGACCTGGGCCACCTGGGCGACCAGAATGGGGCTGGCTAGACGGACGAGCTGCTTCGCCTCGGACCAATAACGTTGCACTGACACCTCCGAGTGGATCAGATAAGAGTAAAAAAGAGCGGAAATCGGGAAGAGCCTTTGCACTTTCGGACGAAAGTGCAAAGGGTGGGGGAGGCATTCTAGCCTGAAATTCATCCAGGACGAAATAGTTGCCGCCCCAGGGGGGCAGGATCAGGCGTCTTCGTGATCGCTGATCAGCAGGTTGGCCGCGGCATAGGCTGCCTGCTCGCGCAGTTCGGCGGGTACCCGCTCATCGGCGGCGACCGCGTTGAGGGCGCGGATGGTGGCGGCAATGGCGTTTGGCACATAGCCCTGCTCGCCGGAGCCGATCTGGTTATAGGCGATGCGAATAGCTTCACAACATTGATATACCTGCATTTCTTTTTTCCTTGTTTACCCGGATGTGAACGGCGTCACTATAGCGATCGGGCGCAAGCTTGTCAGCCTGTACCCTTGTCTCACTCTCTGCCCGAGGTTAACCTGCCCTTTTTGCCGTCGCAGGAGACGAGAGATGTTCACTGGCATAGTGCAGGGGACCGCCGAACTGGTGGCCATCGAGCAGCAACCCAACTTCCGTACCCATGTGATCCGCATGCCAAGCCCGGCGTGGGGGGAAGGGCTGGCCCTCGGTGCCTCGGTCGCCCACAACGGCTGCTGCTTGACCGTTACCCGGGTCGAGGGGGAGCTGGTCAGCTTCGATCTGATGCAGGAGACCCTGCGTCTCACCAACCTCGGTCTGTTGCAGGTGGGAGACAAGGTCAATGTGGAGCGGGCGGCCCGCTTTGGTGACGAGATCGGCGGTCATGCCATGTCCGGCCATATCATCGGCATGGCAGAGGTTACCTCGGTGATCGACACCCCCAACAACCGTCAGGTGTGGTATCGCCTCGCCCCCGAGCTGATGAAATATGTGCTGACCAAGGGCTACATCGGCATTGATGGCATCAGTCTGACCATAGGTGAGGTGCGCGAGCGGGAGTTTTGCGTTCACCTGATCCCCGAGACACTGGCCCGCACCAACCTGGGGTGGGTCAAGGCGGGCTGGCAGACCAATATCGAGATCGATCCCCAGACCCAGGCAATCGTCGATACCGTGGAGCGGGTGCTGGCGGCGCGCCAGTAGTGGTATCACCGCCCTGGCACAGTGCCGTGTCAGGGCGGTGATCGCGCATCTTATTTGTCTCTGCCTGCTCGAAGAGGCATCGATAACCTTCAGCACCAGGTTGGGGCTTATCTCATTCCAACGGTTTTTCTGATCCCTGTTTCAACCAGGCTGGATCCTGGACCAGATGGAATACATGGCGGGCAGGAACACGAGCGTCAGGATCGTACCCGCAAATGTGCCGCCGATCAGCGTGTAAGCCAGCGTTCCCCAAAACACCGAATGGGTTAGCGGAATAAAGGCGAGGATCGCCGCCAACGCAGTCAGAATGACCGGACGAGCACGCTGCACGGTCGCTTCAACGAGCGCATGGAAAGGGTCTAGCCCGGCCTGCTCGTTTTCACGGATCTGCCCGATCAATATCAGCGTGTTGCGCATCAGGATGCCCGACAGTGCAATCAGGCCAACCAGCGCATTGATGCCGAAGGGCTGCTGGAACAGCAACAGTGTCGGCACCACGCCGATCAGACCCAGCGGACTGGTCAGAAAGACCATGACCATGCCCGCAATCGAGCGCACCTGCAGGATGATGATGAGCAAGGTGATGGCCAGCATGATGGGGAAGATCGGCAACATGGCCGCCATTGCCTTGCCTGACTCTTCGATGGATCCGGCCTCTACGATGCTGTAACCAGCTGGCAGCGCAGCGATGAGGGGTTGTAATTGCCGGGTGATCGCCGTCGATACGTCTGGCGGCTGCAAGTTTTCGGCGATATCACCCCGTACCGTGATGGTCGGTACCCGATCGCGTCGGCGCATGACCGGCTCTTCCATGCGGACATCGACCTTGCCCACTTGCGACAACGGGATCCGCTGTCCATTGGCTCCAACCAGTGTGAAATCGCCAATCCTGGCCGGATCGAGCCGGTTGTTGCCCGCCGATCGCGCAACGACCTGTACCGTACGAATGTCTTCCCGCACGGCAGTGACCGGTATGCCGCTGAGCAGGAATTGCAGTTGCTGTGCCACCGAGCTTGAGTTCAGCCCCAGCGCTTGCAGTCGATCCTGCTGCAAAGTGAAGTGCAGCGTCGGCACGCGGGCTCCCCAGTCGGTGTTGACCGTGCGCATCAGTGGACTGGCGTGCATGATCTGTTGCACATCAGCCGCAATGTTGCGCAGCACAGCCGGATCCGGTCCTGCCACCCGGTAGGCCACGGGGAAGGGGGAGTAGGGGCCGAACACCAGTTGGGTGACGCGCACCCGTGCCTCGGGGGCCAGTCCTTCGGCAATGGCTTGGCGTAGTCTTAGTTTTAACGCTTCGCGTTCGTTCTGGTTGTCCGTCCGTACCACTATCTTGGCAAACGACGGATCGGGCAGTTCAGGTCCCATCGAGAAAAAGAAACGGGGAGCCCCCTGGCCGACGTAGGCGGTGACGATCCTGGCCTCCTCCTGTCTGGCCAGCCAGGCTTCCACCTTACCTGCCGCCAAGCTGGTCTGGGTAATCGAGGTGCCATAGGGCATCTGTACTTCTATCAGGACTTCAGGGCGGTCCGAGATCGGGAAGAACTGCTTCTTCACCATGCTCATACCCAGCACAGATGCCACGAACAGCGCGCTCACCGAGCCTGCCACGAGCCACTTGCGGGCGATGACGTTGCCCAGCAGTTTGCGAAAGCGCTGATAGCGCGGCGTGTTGTAGAGAGCATGGTGGCTGCCTGCGACTTTCTTGACAGCGGGTAACAGCTTGACCCCGAGGTATGGCGTGAACACCACGGCCACTACCCAGGAGGCAATCAGCGCGATGCCGACGATCCAGAACATGTTGCTGGTGTACTCACCCGCCGAGGATCGCGCGAAGCCATTGGGCATGAATCCGACGGCCGTGACCAAGGTGCCCGAGAGCATGGGCGCTGCGGTGTGACTCCAGGCGTAAGCTGACGCCGCGATACGGTCATAGCCCTCTTCCATTTTCACCACCATCATTTCGATGGCGATGATGGCGTCATCCACCAGCAACCCCAGGGCCAGGATCAACGACCCCAGGGTGATGCGGTCGAAGTTCTTGCCGGTCGCGAGCATCACGGCAAAGACCACAGCCAGCGTCAATGGCACGGCTGCGGCGACCACGACACCGACACGCCAGCCCATGCTGACAAAACTCACCAGCATGACCACGAGTACCGCCGCGAAAAACTTGATCATGAACTCATCGACCGCCGAACTGATGTTGATGGCCTGGTCGGTCACCTTGCTCAAGCTCATGCCCAGCGGTTGCTCGGCATTGATGGCGGTGATTTCGTTATCCAGGGCTTCGCCCAGATCGAGCCCGTTCCAGCCGTCGTGCATCACGACCCCCAGCAGCAGCGCAGGTTCGCCGCCATTGCGGATGATCAAGGTCGCCGGATCTTCATAACCCCGTTTCACCGTCGCGATATCAGATAGCGTCAGCGTGCGTCCCTGCGCCACGACGGGGGTGTCGCGTATTTTTTGCAGCTCGTCAAAGGCACCGTCCAGGCGAATGAACACCTCTGGTCCCCTGGTTTCGATGGCGCCGGCTGGCGTCAAGGCATTCTGGCCGTTCAGGGCCGCGAAGACGTCTTGCGGGCTGATGCCTAACGTAGCCAGGCGCTCATGGGAAAACTCGACATAGATACGCTCGGACTGCTCGCCAACGATGTTGACCTTCTTCACCCCGGGCACATGCAGCAAGCGCTGGCGTAGCATTTCCGCATCCCGGACCAGCTCACGCTGTGGTACGCCCCTTGCCTTGAGTGCGAACAGGGCAAAGGTCACATCGGCATATTCATCGTTGAGAAATGGCCCCATCACGCCGGGTGGCAGATTGCGCACTTCGTCGCCGACCTTTTTACGGGCTTGATAGAACTCATCCTGCACTGCCGACGGCGGGGTGCTATCCAGCAAGGTCAGCGTGGTGAAGGCCAGCCCCGGACGGGTGTAGGTTTCGCTGCGGTCATACCAGCGCAGCTCCTGCAGTCGCTTTTCGATCTTCTCGGCGACTTGATCTTGCATCTCCTGCGCAGTGGCTCCGGGCCAGGCGGTGATGATGGTCATGACCTTGATGGTGAATGAGGGATCCTCGGCCCGCCCCAGTTTGAAGAAGGCCGTGACCCCGCCCAGCGAGATCAGCAGGATCAGAAACAGCGTGATGGCGCGTTCGCGTACCGCAAGCGCCGACAGATTGAAGCGGCGTTCGCTCATGGGCGTGCATCCTCTGTTGTCATATCGGCAGAGGGGGCGAGCGTGCGTACCAACTCCCCTTCATGAAGCAAGTGCGCGCCCATGGCGACCACCAGATCGCCTTGCTTGATATGGCCTGCAACGCGGGCAGCGTCACTGCCAAGGTTCAACACCGTAATAGGGCTCCATGAGACCCTTGTCGGTTGGCCGTGAACACGCCACACGCCAGGGCCTTTACCGGTATCGAACAAGGCGCTGACCGGGATCTGAACGCCCGCTGTTGCCGCAACCGGATCCTCGGTCAGATGGAGGGTAACGGTGGAACCCAAAGGTGCATTTTGCAGTGAACCCGTCAGCACATATCGTGCTTCAAAGGTGCGAGTGCCCGGGTCTGCTGCGTCCGACAGCTGCCTTAACGTTGCCGCCGCTGTGCCATCGCGTCTTCCGAAGAGTGTTGCCTGACCCCGGGAGCCCAATGGCGGGCGCAATGTTTCTGGCAATTGAATGACGGCTTCACGCGCCCCTGCGTGAGCAATGCGCACAACGGCTTGCCCGGCATTAACGACTTGCCCAGGCTCCACCAGCGTTGCGATTACGGTGCCATCAACATCGGCGATCAGATCCGTATAACCGGTGGAATTACGGGCCACTGCTGCTTGTGCTTCAGCGGCTCGCAGTTCGGCTTGGGCTGTCTCCATCGCCGCCTTGGCCTGATCGTAAGTGGCAACGGAGATCGCACCCGTACCGCGTAAATTTCGGTAACGGATTTCATCTTCCGCGGTTTGTTTCGCTCTTGCTCTGGCCGCCGCAACGAACGCCTGTTGTGCGTGTGCGGCGAGTTTCAAATCGACAGGGTCAATACGCATCAGCAGTTGACCCTGTTTAACGGTTTGCCCTGTGTCTACGAGGCGTTGCTGCACCTTGCCAGAGACACGAAATCCCAAGTCACTCTCAACGCGAGCTGCGACGACCCCGGTAAAAGAGCGTGATTCAACCTCAGCATCATGGACCGTGACGGTGCGCACCAGCGGTACTTGCGTACGTGGATCAGATGGTTGTTGCTCACCACAAGCCGTCAGGGCCAGCGGTAACGCAGTGATAATTGCAAGTATGCGGTGACGAGACATACACAAGCCTCCATGAAAACGGTTCAGGAGGCAATGTAATTCAAGTGACCAATTTGGTCAATGGTCACTATTGTTATGGTGCGAGGCTGCGCAGCACCAGGTTAGACAACTGGGTCGGTGCCTTGTCAATGCAGTCGAAGTTGTGTTGCAGCATGAGGGGGTTTAAATAGGGCCTCATAACAAGATAAATTGCCGCGGTTATTTCATCCAACGGGGTTTTTCGCTCAAAGTCACCGGTTTTACGCCCCTCCTGCAGGATATCTTGCAGTAATGTCTGGATGTTCTGCTCATAGACGAGGGTGGCTTGCCAGCGTTCTGCTGCGGCTGAAGCCGCTATTTCATAGAGATTTCGATCAGCGGAGAACAACCGACAACTTGCCTTGATGATCTCTTGAAACATCCGGCGCAGCTTCTCGGGCGGCTGATCAACCTGTTCAATCGCTCTTCGAACATCCTCCTGGATTTCATCGAGGCAGTTTGCACAAATACTCTCGCCAATCGCCTGTTTTGACGCGAAGAACTTGTAAATATATGCCTTTGAAAATCCTATTGATTTTGCCAAGTCAGATACCGTGGTCTTGCCATAGCCGTAGAGGCGGAAATGCTCGGTGGCTGCAACCACAATCTGATCCCGTACATCGTGATCAACAGGGCCTCGATTCAGCGCAGGAGTGCTGTTTTCTTCAATCATCATCTTTCTCTCTGACTGCCATACAGGGGATTTGGAATGTTAACGCGCCATAGTCAGATTGACAACGAGTGACCAATTTGAGATTTGGTTTTGGTTGTTGTCTGCAAGTTGTTATCTGTAATAAGAATATGTTTCCAAAATACTCTTCATCATGTTTGCCATGGTCAGCTTGCTGGCAGGCTGCGTTGATGGGTCTGACGATACCCTTCGGCACTCTCCGTTTTTGGGCAAGTTGTATGGACAGTTCTCCCGAGCAACCAGTGAGGATGAGAAACGCAGCTGGCAACCGACAGGGGCTTGACCTGCGCAGCAAGAAGGCAGGAGGAATACGGCAAGAGCGGTGGGAGGCGCTTCGGACCAACCTGCAGCGCTGGTAGCACAGCGCTAAAAAGCTAATAAAAACAATGCCAGCCAGACTTGACTGACTGGCATTTTACCCATTGGGTTGCCTGTGCCCCAGACATCGACTGTTCAGGACCATTGTTCAGGACATAGATTCAAAACATCTGTTCGTCGTCCGCATCCACAAACAACTGCAAACAGTCGCGGGCTTCGTCGCGATGGAGCCGCAGATGGATCGGATTGCAACAGGCCATGCAATCTTCGTAGAACTCCTGATCACCCTGGCTGGCATCCAGCTCGACCATGGTGTGGTGGCCGCAGTGGGGGCAGACGATGCGCTTGCTGGTGTACTCGATCATGATAACCTCCTCGGGCCCTGGGGCCGCCTATCTACCCTGATTCTAGTCGGGCTGAAGGGGGTTAACCGCGAGCAAACGCACGTTTATGACAGAGATCAAGCCAGAGAGATGACCGGTGGCGACTGATTGGGCGGGTCGTGTGCGAGAGGGGGAATCTGGTGGCGAATGACCGGTGAAAAGAGGGGATTGCCAACGGTTGTTTGGCAATAACAGGGGGCTGGATGCCCCCTGCGAGCATGAGAATGTGTGTGCCACGAGGCGCCGGGAGGCGTTACTTGATCCAGCTGGCCAGCATCTCGCTATTGAGTTCGGCCAGTGAGCCGAGCTGATAGTTGGCGATGGCAAGACGCGGATCTCCGACCAACGCCGGGCACATGGAACGATCAGCGCCTCTCGCTGGCTTATTTGACCCAGCTGGCCAGGGTGTCAGCATTCAGCTCGGCCAGTGAGCGGAGCTGGTAGTTGGCGATGGCAAGGCGTGGGTCGCCGACTAAAGCAGGATCCGGCACGATCAGCGCGGTCATGGAGGCCGCCTTGGCTGCCAGCAGGCCGGTGAAGCTGTCCTCGATGGCCAGACAATGAACCGGTTCCACCCCCAGCTTCTCGGCGGCGTGGATATAGACATCCGGGTGCGGTTTGCCGAAACGCTCGATTTCAGCAGAGTGAACCGCCATAAAGCGATCACGGATGCCGAGTTTGCCGAGCACAGCTTCTGCCATGGCAAACGGGGAGGAGGTGGCCAGACCCACTTTCAGCCCGCGCGCTTCGATAAGGTCGAGCGCTTCCAGCACACCGGCTTTGGCTTGGCCTTCGGAGAGGATCAGGGCGTTGACCTGATCCAGAATGCGCTGCACAACCTCTTCCTGAGTCGGGCCGCTCCACGGGCGCAGGCGATACCAGTGGGCGACCAGCTGATCGATGCGCACGCCGATGGTCGATTCACAATCCTCGACGGTGTGGGGGTGACCCAGTTCGGAGAAAACGGCGATCTGGGCCCGTTGCCAAAAGGGTTCCGAGTCGATCAGAACACCATCCATATCGAAGATCACGGCAGCTAACATCTTGTACTCCTGACAAATTTGAAGAGGGGATTATAAGCCTGACGGGGAAATGCAAAAGGGGCATTACCATGCCCCTTGCGCCCGATCACATCGGCAAACGTTTGTTTTGCTGTGGCAAAAAAAGCCCTTAGAACATCACCTCGACCTTGGCGGCCACGGCTTTGGCGTTTTCCACCGCATCCTGGCAATCCGCTGCGCGTGCCAGCGCCACGCCAAGACGGCGGCGACCGGCGATCTCCGGTTTGCCAAACAGCCGCAGCTGGGCGCCTGGCACCAGCGCCAATGCCTCACCAATCCCCTGATAGCGGATATCTTGGCTGTGCCCTTCGCGCAGTACCACGGCGGAGGCGCTCGGCCCGTACTGGGTGATGGTGCCGACCGGCAGCCCCAGAATTGCGCGCACATGCAGGGCGAATTCGGAGAGATCTTGCGAGATCAGGGTCACCATGCCGGTATCGTGCGGGCGCGGCGAGACTTCGCTGAACCACACCTCATCGCCCCTGATAAAGAGCTCGACCCCGAACAGGCCGTAACCGCCAAGGGCCTCGACCACCTTGGCGGCGACTTCTTTGGCGCGGGCCAGCGCCAGTTCGCTCATGGCTTGCGGCTGCCAGGATTCGCGGTAGTCGCCATCTTCCTGCCGGTGCCCGATCGGCTCGCAGAAGTGAATGCCATCGACGGCGCGTACCGTGAGCAGGGTGATCTCGTACTCGAAGGGAACGAAGCCCTCGACGATCACCTTGCCTCGACCGGCGCGACCACCCTCCTGGGCGTAGGTCCAGCTGTCATCGATCTTGGCGAGATCGCGCAGCACGCTCTGCCCCTTGCCGGACGAGCTCATCACAGGTTTCACCACGCAGGGCAGGCCGATGGCCTCGACGGCGGCGACAAACTCCTCCTTGCTCTGGGCAAAGCGGTAGAGGGAGGTGGGCAGAGCCAGGGTCTCGGCGGCGAGGCGGCGGATCCCTTCCCGGTTCATGGTGAGCTGGGTGGCGCGGGCGTTGGGCACTACCTTGACCCCTTCTAGCTCAAGGGCAGCTAGGGTATCGGTGGCGATCGCTTCAATCTCGGGGATGATGAGGTCGGGTTTGACCTCGGCAACCAGGGCACGTAGTGCGTTGCCATCGAGCATATCCAGCACGTGGGCAGCGTGGGCCACCTGCATGGCGGGGGCATTGGGGTAGCGGTCGGCGGCGATCACTTCGATCCCGAACCGTTGCAACTCGATGGCGACCTCCTTGCCAAGTTCGCCGGAGCCCAGCAGCAGGGCACGGGTGGCGCCGGGGCGGGTTGCGGTTCCAAACATACGATCTCTCCTGATGTCGATGGTCACTGTTGATGGTCGCTATTGCACACGTGATTGCGGGAATAGCGGGCAAAAAAAGAGGCACGCATGGCGTACCTCAGGAAACGGGTTTGTGAGTGCGCTGCTCCAGATGGGTCAGCAAGGTAATGGCGCCAATGATGATGGCGGCGCCAAGCCACAGACGACCGGGGGGGGCCCAGCCAAATACCAGCCAGCCCGCCAGCACGTTCATCGGCAGCTTGGCAAAATCGAAAGGCTGCACGAAGGAGGCCTCCGCCACACTGTAAGCGCGAGCGATGGACATCTGGGCCAACGCCGTCAGCACGCCGGAGGCGGCTACCAGCAGCCATTGGCTCTCGCTCGGCCACTGCCACTCCGGCAGCGCCAGCATGACGTTGAACGGGGTACTGAAAATAAGCAGGTAGACCACTATGGTGTGGGATGATTCGTTGGCCGCCTGATAGCGCACCATCAGGGAGTAACCGGCCCAGAACAGCGCCGCGGCCACCGGCAGCAGGGAGGCCCAGTTGAATTCGTCAGTCCAGGGGGCGAGGATCACCATGGCGCCAGCAAAACCCGCCAGGGTGGCCAGAAGTCGGGCGCGGCTCACCTGCTCCTTGAGCAGCAGGGCGGAGCCCAGGGTGGCAAACAGCGGCGAGGTCATCAGCAGGGCGATCCCCTGCCAGATGGGGACGGGGAACGCCAGTGCCCACAGCCAGAGCTGGATGCCGACCACCGCCAGCAGCACCCGCAACAGGTGCAGCCGGAACTGATTGGTCATCAGGGATTGGCGCAGGCCGTGACGAATCAGCCAGGGCAGCAGGCAGATCAGGGCGATCAGGTATTGATGGAAGGCGACCTGGGTAGAGGCAAGGCCGAGTTTGAAGCTGACATACTGGCTCAGGCTGTTGACGGCGGCGAAGCAGAGTCCTGCCACCATCATCCAGACTGCACCGGCCAGAGGAGAGTGCCTGCGCGAGGGTATCATGGGATCCGGGTCGCTGGAAAAAAGTGCGGCGGATCATAACGGCAATCGTTTGTTCTGCCAAGGGTTGAAGCGCGGCCGCAAGGCTGGCTGGCGAGGAAGTGGTCTTACATCAAATTTTTTGAACAAGTTGAGCATCTATTTTCGCTATCAGCAAATAAGCACAATGTTTAGAGTGACCTCCATCGACAGCAACGCTGTTCAACCGACAACCAAATGGAGTTTCACCATGGCCAATATCCTCGTACTCAAATCCAGCATCCTGGGTCAATATTCCCAATCCAACGCCCTGATCGACGGCTTCCTGGCTGACCATCAGGATGATGCCGTAACCGTGCGTGATCTGGCCGCCCTCAACCTGCCGGTGCTGGATGGCGAGCTGGCTTCCGGCCTGCGCGGTGGTGATAACCTGAGCAAACGTCAGCTGGAGGTGATCGCCCAGTCCGACGAGCTGATCGCCGAACTCAAAGCGAGCGATCTGGTGGTGATTGCGGCCCCCATGTACAACTTCAACATCCCGACCCAGCTGAAAAACTGGATCGATCTGGTGGCGCGCGCCGGTGTCACTTTCCGCTACACCGAGACCGGCCCGGTCGGCATGGTTGAGAATACTCGTGCGCTGGTGATCAGCCCCCGCGGCGGCATGCACGTCGGCAGCGCTACCGATCTGGTGACCCCCTACATGCGCACCCTGCTCGGTTTCATCGGTATCAAAGAGGTGGATTTCATCTACGCCGAAGGGATGGGGATGGGCCCGGATGCCCAGAGCAAGGGGATGGAAGCGGCCAAGGCGCAGCTGGAAACCCTGGCTATCTAAGGGCTCTCTACCAAGGCAAGGGCTTTCTCTTCAAGAGGTTTCCCGCCAGATACCACAACGCAGCCATCAGGCTGCGTTTGTTTTTTGGTTCGATGTATTGCTACAAAGAGTATCGCGGCAAGCGAGACCGTCTAAAAGAGATTGGCGGAGTCACTACTCCATCATAAAACGGCGACAACCGCGCACCAGCAGCAGCGCCACAGCGACCAGCAGACCCAGCAGCAGGGTGGTCAGCCACTGTTCGGTGCTTTGCGGCAATTGGGGCGTGAAGAGGCTGATCATCAACAGGGTGCAGAGCGTGATCAGCAGGCTCTGTCGGGTCATCAATATCATGGGGTCATCCTTGGTTTGCTCACCTGAAACGATGTTAATGCCCTCTTGTGACAGGGTGATGTATCCGTGCATCTCCCTGTTGGGGCTGTTCAGACCATATCAGGTTTTTACCGCAGAGCCAGCGCCATCACTGGCGCTGTGATCCCGATCCCGCTACCTGTCTTTATCTGAACTGTTTCTGTGCTGGCTGGTAGTGGAAATCGCCGCTGGCGAGCCGCGCCTTCAGTGCTTCCTGATCGATCTCCTGCGCCTTGCAGAGATCATCCAGATCGTCATAGCGATCACGCAACTGCATATTGACCAAGCTCAGCAGCATGTTGACGTCCATGGTGGCGAACTTTTTCATATCCATGATTACTTCTCCCGATCCAGCGATTGCAACTGCTCGATGGCGGCGCTGACGCTGTGCAGATGCTGGCGGATCGCCTCGCGGGATTCGCTCGGCAGATAGTCGGTCAGGGTATGTTGCCAGCTGCCAGCTTCGCTCTTGAGCTGCAGGAAGAGGGCGAGACCGGCGTTGGTGAGGGAGACCAGGCTGATGCGTTTGTCCTGCTCGCTGCTCTCGGTGAAGATGATCCCTTTTTCGACCAGACGGCGGATCTCGCGGGAGATGCGCACCTTGTCCATGCCGCTCGCCTCGACCAGCTCTTTCTGGCTGATGGGGTAGTTGGGGCCGAGCACCATCATCAGGCGCCACTGCGGCACGGTCAGCTGGTAACGCTGTTCATAAAACTGTTCGAAGGTATCCCGTAGCATCTCGGCGGCATGTACCAACTGATAGGGCGGGTAGTGAGCGAGTAACGCTATGATTTTTGACATATTACACCCTGCTGTGACGGCTGCATCAGATGCAGTTTCTTTTGATACTTTGACATTGATGATACGAAACTCAAGCTGATTTGTCTGACCCGGTTGCGATGAAATGTGCGGTGGCGCACGCCCTCAAGGAAAAACCGGGTCTGACCGACGGGATTTTAAGCCATCGCTGTTCAGCCTTTACGCAACCAGATGAGGGCATTCTGCTTGAGCCAGGCCTCGCGGGTGTGCAGGGCGTAGAGCGCGGCTTCGTCGCGGCTGCCTGCTTGCCAGCTCTGTGGCTCCTGCTTGGGCAGCTTGCGCTGACCCAGCAGGCAGGCCGGAATGTGCGGGTTGGCCTCGATGGCGACCAGCAGGTGGGGCTTGGCTGCCTCGGCACCCTCGGTGGCAAAGATCATCAGCGCCTTGTTGTAGAGCAACCAGCTGGAGGCTTCATCGAAGCGCACCAGCAGGGCGGACAGCGCCTGCCAATCCCCTTGCAGTGCATAGAGGGTAGAGAGGTTGTAGCGGCAACCCGGTTCGTCGGCCACGCAGATGGTCAGCAGATCCAGATACTCCGCTTTGGCCTCACCCAGCTTGCCAAGGCGCAGCAGGCAGTCGGCGCGACCGGCTCTGGCGGCCAGCAGGGGGCGCAGCTCGGGAGCACTCCAGCCGTGGCCAGCGATTTGCTGCCAGAAGGCGTCGTCAAACAGCGGAGTGGCATCGGCGATGATCTTCTCGAACCAGCCGAGGCGGGCCTGATGATCGCGGCAGCTGTCGGCCAGCTCGAACCAGCTCTGCCACTGCTGGGCCTGCTCGCCATTGATGGCCACATCGGCGCTGGGGGCGGCCTGATACTGGTCGAGGTTGAGCAGCTGGTTGAGGGCGGTCTTCATGTTCTGGCGCTGGCGTTTGCAGAACTCGACAAAGGGGAGTTCGCTGGCGGCGGCGCTATAGAGCATCTGGGCCATCTGTTTGTCGCGAAACAGGCTCAGCTCGGCGGCCAGGCTGAAGCGGTACTGGGTAGTCGGGTCGTTCAAATCCTTCGGCTTGGGCCAGGTGGCAAAGCCCTGGCTGAAACCGTAGCACCACTGACCAAGGGGATGGCTCTGCTCGAACACCTGCTCCGGGTTATCGCTGGGCAGGCGGCATTGGCTGGGCAGGGCCAACTGGGCGTCGTCGGCCTGGGCTTCCAGCTCGGCGATCAGGTGGTTGAGGGCCTCTGCACTCTTCTCATCCAGTTCGGCATCCTGTTCCAGCAAACCAGCCAGCGGGCGTTGCCAGTCAGGAGTCTCTGGCCCCACCAGACGGGCACAGAGAAAACCGTGCAGGGCCGGGTAGGTCATGTCTTGCTGGCTGTGGCTCTGGATCCATTGATTGAGCAGGCGGGTACGAGTGGATGGGTTCATCGACAGTTCCTCTGGATTTGAACAGCCGCGAAGTCTACCTAAAAGTGGGGTTATTTGCAGTAAATGGCCGCCTGTTTGGCGATTTAATCACCATTGGCGGGTAAGATAGCGGCGAAAGGGCGGCCCTTGGTGGCTTGGGGACTAGGCCAGATCACCGCTCTTGAGGTAACATGCACGCCCATAGGGGCCATGGATCAGTTGGCCCATCCGGGTAATGAAAAAAGAGAGCACCATGATACAGATTGGCAAGATGAACACCCTCACCGTCGTTGAACTCGAAGACCGTGGCGCCTGGCTTGCGGCCGATGAATACGGTGAACTGCTGCTGCCCAAGCGTCAACTGCCGGAAGGGGTGAAAGAGGGGGATAGCGTGCAGGTCTTCCTCTATCTGGATGCCGATTGCGAGCCGGTGATCACCACCGACAAGCCATTTGCCATGGTGGACGAATTTGCCGGTCTGAAGGTGGTCAATGCCAACAAGATTGGTGCCTTCCTCGATTGGGGCATGAAAAAAGACTTGTTCGTGCCCAGCCGCGAGCAGAACAAGCCGATGCAGGTGGGCCACGTCTATCTGGTGCGTCTGCAACTGGATAACGAAGGGCGCATGGTCGGCACCAGCCGCATCGAGCGTTTCCTGACTCCGGCCGGCAGCAACTTCAAGGTCGGTGACGAAGTGACCGCGCTGCCGGGTGAACACTCGCCCCTTGGCATCAAGGTGATCGTCAACGGCCAGTATCCCGGCATGCTGTTCAAGAATGAAGTGTTTGGCCGGGTGATGACCGGTCGGCCGCAAACCGCCTGGGTCAAGCAGGTGCGCGAAGATGGCAAGCTGGATCTGACCCTGCAAAAGCCGGGTCTGGCGCGGGTCGATGACGCCGGTGAGCGCATTCTGAGCCGGATGAGAAAGCAGGGCGGCAGCCTGGCGGTGGGTGACAAGAGCGAACCCGAGCTCATCTACAAGTTGTTCAGTATGAGCAAGGGCACCTTCAAGAAGGCGATCGGCGGCCTCTACAAGCAGGGCAAGATCGTCATCGAAGATAACGCCATTACCCTGACCGACGCCGGTGCCGCGCAGGCACAAGCAGGCGAACAGGCGCAGGATAGCGAATAAGATGCCGAGCCCCTGTGTTGGCCTCTGTCAGGCGAAGGATGGGCTTTGCCTTGGCTGTGGCCGCACCCTGACCGAGATCGGTCACTGGTCGGTGATGGAGAGCAAGGCCCAGCTGGCGGTGATGGCCGAGCTGGATGGCTCGAAAAGCACCCACCGCTGCCCGGGGTGTGGCGAACCGGCCTATTGCGCCGTCTCTGCCGGTCAGACCATTGCGCAGTGCTGGTGCAGCCAGTTGCCAGTATTGCCGATGCAGGAGGCCAGCGCCTGCTGGTGCCGCCGCTGTCTGGCCAAGGCCATCGCGGCGCAGGATTAGCAGAGAACAGAAATAAGAAAGAACAGACACAAGAAAGGCGCCGATGGCGCCTTTTTTATGCCTGCTGCTGGCGATGCCAGCGCACATGCACCTGATCTTCAGTCAACAGACGGGGCAGCAGGAAGGTGGCGAAGATCACCTCAAACTCATCCTGATGATCCAGCAAACCGACCCACACTTCGACCCAGCGCTCCATATCGACCGGCTCACCCAGCTCGGTCGACCAGTCGGCATTGGGCAGGGTTGCCTCCACGGCGCCACGCTGCTCAAACTCCAGGGTGATGTCGACTATTTGTTCGGGGGCCAGCATATCGGCGGCCTGCTCAAGAAACTGATCATAGGCCCATTCGACCAGCTGATCCGGGGTACGCTGTTCCATGAAATCACTCCAGATACATCGAGGTCCGCTACTGTAACAATTATTGGCAGTGGCGGCCAGACCAGTGCGCCGGGCGTGCCTGACCTGTCCAAGTTGCCATTGGGGGAGTATGGTTAAGGCGCGGATCATCTGGCAGGGAGTGAGGGGATGAAACAGCGGGGACGGCGGCAACAGATCAAGCGACGGCGCGAGGCCTGGTGGTGGCACTATCTGCCGCTCCACCGCGAGACGGTGGGCGGTCATCTGGGCCCACCGGAGAAACCCGATGAGCCCTGAGGATCAGTCGGCCTGATGCACACGATTGAGGGTGATCTGGCCCAGTTGCCCCATCTGGCGGCGGATCCAGACCGAGCGCTTCTGCACATAGGGTGAAGGGGGCTTGACCCGATAGCGCCACGGATTGGGCAGGGCGGCGGCCAGCAGGGATGACTCGTAGCGGGTCAAGCGGCTGGCCGGTTTGCCAAAATAGGTGCGGGCGGCGGCTTCGGCGCCATAGATGCCGGGGCCGAACTCCACGATATTGAGATAGACCTCGAGAATGCGGGCCTTGTCCCAACCCAGCTCCATCAGCAGGGTAAACCAGGCCTCCAGCCCCTTGCGCAGGAAGCTGCGATCACTCCACATAAAGAGGTTCTTGGCGGTCTGCTGGCTGAGGGTGCTGGCGCCGCGCACCCGTTCGCTGTGCTGGTTGTGCTTGAGTGCGGCGTTGATGGCATCCATGTCAAAGCCGTTGTGCTCGGCAAAGCGCTGATCCTCTGCGGCGATCACCGCCAGTTGCAGCTCTTTGGAGATGGACTCCAGATCCACCCACTCATGGCGCACCTCGGTGATCTTGGCGGGCGGAAACAGGGCCCGCTCGATACGCCAGCTCCACATCGGCGGATCGATAAAACGCAGCAAGGCGACCGAGCCGACCGAGCAGAGCAGCCCGGCCAGCGCGATCTTGCCTGCCCACCTCAGCAACCGGCGTCCGAGCGATGCAGATGGGCGCTCGAGGGCCACGGCGTCAGGGTCTGACGCCCACTGATAGTGGCTGGGATCATCGGGATCCGGAATTATTGGGGCAGCCATTCGATGTGGCAGAACTTCTCGTCAACACGGCGGGAGAGCAGCATGCGGGCAAACAGGTGCTCATACTCTTGTTCTTCGTTGCCAAGGCCAACCCAGATCTCGGCATAGTCGGTGTCGCTCACCGCAAAACCCACGTCCGCTTCCCAGTCATCGGCCGGGTCGGTTTCGGCCAGCAGGCCTCGGTCGTTGAACTCCTGATTGAAGCGAGCGATCTCCTGCTCCGGCAGGTTGTCAGAGGCCAGCTCCATAAAGAGTTCGAGGGCGGTATCGAGCAGTTCCTCGACGCTGTGCATTTCGTCATTCATAGACATAAGCGATCTGTTCCAGAAAAGAGAAAAAGGTGCCGCGCAGATCACTGCCTGCGGGGCGGCGCTATTCTAGCGGGCGGCAGACCCCTTGGCGAGATGAGGCGAGCCGCTGTGACCTGTTTTTGTGCCAATAAAAAACCGGATCCAGTGACAGGATCCGGTCTTCATTGGGGGAAGGGGTCACGCATAGGGCGTCAGCTCATCCCTTCTTGTCATCGGCGAAGGTGATGTTGAGCTCCAGTACCGACAGCTCATCACTCTTCTGATCCAGTTGGACGGTTATCTTCTCCGGATCAATGTTGACGTATTTGCGGATCACATCGAGGATATCCTGCTTGAGCTGGGGCAGGTAATCCGGCCCCCCTCTGGATGAACGCTCGTGAGCAACAATGATCTGCAACCGCTCTTTGGCCAGTTGTGCGGTGTTCTGTTTCTTGTTGGAACGAAAATAATCCAATAATGACATGTTTAACTCCCGAACAGTCGGCTAAAGAAGCCCTTCTTCTCTTCTTCCAGAAAACGAAATTCCTTGGCATCGCCCAGCAGGCGGGACACTGCATCTTCGTAGGCCTGACCGGCATCGGACTCCTTGTCCAGAATAACCGGTTCGCCGGAGTTGGAGGCGCGCAGCACCGCCTGGGACTCCGGGATCACCCCGAGTAGCGGGATGGCCAGGATCTCCTGCACATCCTGCACGCTCAGCATGTCGCCACGGTTGACGCGGGTCGGGCAGTAGCGGGTCAGCAGCAGGTGCTCCTTGATGGGGTCTTCGCCACGCTCGGCGCGGCGGGACTTGGAGGCCAGGATGCCAAGGATGCGGTCGGAGTCACGCACGGAAGAGACTTCCGGGTTGGTGGTGACGATCGCTTCGTCGGCAAAATAGAGCGCCATCAGCGCGCCCGCCTCGATCCCCGCCGGGGAGTCGCAGACGATGTAATCGAACTTCATCTCCGCCAGCTGATCCAGGATCTTCTCGACCCCCTCACGGGTGAGGGCATCTTTGTCCCGGGTCTGGGAGGCGGGCAGGATAAACAGATTTTCCGAGCGTTTGTCCTTGATCAGCGCCTGATTGAGGTTTGCTTCCCCGTTGATGACGTTGACGAAGTCATACACCACGCGCCGCTCGCAGCCCATGATGAGATCCAGATTTCTCAGACCGATGTCAAAGTCAATGACCACTGTCTTGTGACCACGCTGGGCTAAGCCGGTGCTCAGGGCCGCACTGGTTGTGGTCTTGCCAACGCCACCTTTACCCGATGTAACGACTATGATTCGCGCCATTCTCGCTTCCTTGTAACTCTATTTGATACGGTCTATTCGGAGTTGTTCGTTGTCCAGCCGGACGTGTACCGGTTGCTGGATCAGGCCTGCCGGCAATGCATCGCTCAGCTGGAATGTGCCCGCGATGGAGAGCAGCTCGGCCTGTAATTGCTGGCAATAGATCCGGGCCTGGGTGTTGCCCCGGGCGCCGGCAATGGCTCTGCCACGCAGGGTGCCATAAATATGAATGCTGTCGTCGGCGAGCACTTCGGCTCCCGGACTGACGGACCCCAGCACCACCAGCGAGGTGCCGGCGGCGTAAATCTGCTGGCCGGAACGAACCGGTCCCACATGTACCTTGCTCGGGATCAAGGGGGCGGGTTCTGGCTCGGGTGCCACCACTGGGGCTGCTGGCGCGGGGGCTGGCTCGGGTTCCGGTTCGCTCTTGCGACTCTTGCCCGAGGCCATCACAGCCAGTCCCACCGCCTTGGCGGCTGTCTTCATCTCTTCACTGCGCGCACCCGTGATGCCGACCAGCACAAACTCTTCGGACTCCACCAGCTCCTTGAGCTGTTCGAAATCGGGAATATGTTCCAGTCGGGAAACATTGATCACCAGCGGCGCACAATTAAAAAAGTAGGGTGCCTGGGCCACTTTTTCGGCCAACAACTGACGGATCCGCTCAGGCTCGCCATCGCTGATATGCAACACAGAAATAGTGAAGGTGGTCCCTTTCAATTCGTTATCGCGCTCAACCATGAATCTTCCCCGAGGCAGAGATGCTAATCCGTTATTGTTATTCAATTCCTGATGTTATAGTTTGCCCCCATCAGAGGCAATAAACTCGTCGGATTATATCAATTTCCATGTTGTGTGCAGTCTATAAAAGTCGCAAAAAAGCCGAGACCTACCTTTTTGTTGAAAAAAGAGGGGATTTCTCCCGCGTTCCCGAGCCATTGCTGAGCGCATTCGGGCGTCCCGAGCTGGTGCTGATGACCAAGCTGGATCCGGCCAAGCCCTTGGGGCTGGCTGATGTCGGCAAGGTGATGGCCGCGCTGACCAGCCAGGGTTTCTACCTGCAGGTGCCGCCGCCCCCCGAGAATTTGCTGGAGCAGCACAAGGCCAGCCTGAAAAAACCATCCTGAATATCCAGCCCCGTAGTGCGTACTGCCTAGCGGGGCTAATTCTTTGTGACTCTGCATGACGCATTCCTGCCCTGGGGAGGTGGCTTGCGATAATCCCGTGACCGGATCTGGCGAAATTAAACCCTCCCTTTGGTGATATTCACTTTTCGCTGTTTAAATAGAAAGTCAATCTACCCTCAACACCATATCGTCAACCTTTGCTGGCGCTCACAAAAATAGCGAGTGGCGCGCACTCATATCCGCAATTTCAACGGCTATTGGCTCATTCATCGATTATTTTCAGCTCCTTCCTTGGGATCTCTTTTTGGCCTCTATTGCGCGATGAGTTGTCCATGAAATGGGAGGGAAAGAGGTTGGAGATAACTGCGCCGAACTCGGTTTTCGCGATGCGCTGTGGCCAAAATGATGAGCTAACCCCCTGTTTGTGCTCTTGATTGTTTGCCCTTATTAAGAAGGCCAATCCGCATCCGTTACACAACTGGCAATCAGCGCAGTGGGCGCCGGAGGATAATCCGCGAGCGTGAGCGGTAACCACATCTTGCCAAACAAAGGGATGCCAAAGGGGCGGATATAGGGTTGCGGGGTCATCCCGATATGGGTCAGTTGGCAAACGGTGGCCGGGGGAAAATAGCGGGTAAATGTTTTTGGCAGGGGCAGAACGCCGCTTTCAATGCAGTGGAATGAGGTAATCAAGGCATGCCATCAGAGAGGCATTCAGGCAAGGCAATCCGCATTGCGGTGGCGTAGCTGGGTCGTGTCTGCGATGCCGTGCCGTGAAATGGCCGGTATCAGGTGCCCGGGCATCTATTTCGGGCAATAAAAAAGGCGGGATATCCCGCCTTTGTTCAGATGAGGGTCGCAACTCTTATTTATTCGCAAGCAACCTGCATCACCTTGATGGCCAGGCCACCACGGGAGGTTTCACGGTACTTGGAGTCCATGTCCTTGCCGGTGATGTACATGGTCTCGATCACCTTGTCCAGGGAGACGCGCGGCTGGGAGGTACGACGCAGGGCCATACGGGAGGCGTTGACCGCCTTCATGGCTGCGATAGCGTTACGCTCGATGCAAGGCACCTGTACCTGACCGGCAACCGGATCACAGGTCAGACCCAGGTTGTGTTCCATGCCGATTTCGGCGGCTTCACAGACGTGCTCCGGGCTACCGCCCATCAGCTCGGTCAGACCGGCAGCGGCCATGGAGCAGGAGACACCCACTTCACCCTGACAGCCCACTTCGGCGCCGGAGATGGAGGCGTTCATCTTGTAGAGGATGCCGACGGCACCGGCGGCCAGATAGAAACGGGTGTACTCGTCGCGGCCAACCGGCTGGATGAACTTGTCGTAGTAGGCCAGTACGGCCGGGATGATACCGGCAGCGCCGTTGGTCGGTGCAGTGACCACACGGCCACCGGCTGCGTTCTCTTCACTGACCGCCAGGGCGAACATGTTGACCCAGTCAACGATGTTCATCGGGTCGTTGGAGAGGTTCTCGTTGGTGTTGAGCTGGCGGTAGAGCGGGGCGGCACGACGGGGTACGCGCAGCGGGCCGGCCAAGACGCCTTCGGTGCGGCAGCCACGCTCGATACCTTCGCGCATGGTGTTCCAGATCTTGCCGAACTTTTTGTAGATCTCTTCCGGAGTGTTGAAGCACTTCTCGTTCTCCAGCATCAGGGCAGAGATGGAGAGACCGGTCTGGCTGCAGTGAGCAACCAGTTCAGCCGCGCTCTTGAACGGATAGCGCACGGACATGTCGCCGCTGTCAGCCTTGCCAAAGTTCTCTTCGTCAACGATGAAGCCACCACCGATGGAGTAGTAGGTCTTGCTGTAAACCACTTCGTCTTCGATCAGGGCGCTCAGCTTCATGCCGTTTTCGTGCAGCGGCAGGGCTTCGTCATGGAATACCATGGCATCGCGCGGGAAACTGACGGTGTGGCAGTGCAGGCCGATCGGCAGGCGCTCGGTCTGTTCAACACGGGAGATAAACTCGGGGATCGCATCGATATCGACATTTTCCGGCAGGTTGCCGGCCAGGCCCATGATGATGGCGGTGTCGGTATGGTGGCCTTTGCCAGTCCAGGAGAGGGAGCCGTAGACATCGACATTGATCCGGGTTACATCGCGGATCTTGCCGCCCGCGCGCAGCTCGTCAACAAACTGTTTGGCCGCTTTCATCGGGCCAACAGTGTGGGAAGAAGAGGGGCCTACACCGATTTTGAAGATATCAAAAACGCTGATCATGTCACTATTACCTCAGGGTAGAAGGGGGCGGCATGCCCACTCACAGAAATTGGGGAGATCCATGGGACGCGCTTGTCAGCGCAGGTCACAGAACCAGATAACCGTAGTGTAACGGCTCCAGACCTAAAAAAAGTTGAAATAGATCTATTTTTGTTGAATCTGAGGCGCGAGTATAAAATTTATTTTTGTGCTTATCCATTTTGTTAAGCGTTTGCCCATAAAAATACCCGGCGATGCCGGGCATTTCGGAACCAAATGGAGTCATTTGCCGTTTTTTAACATTCGGTAATGTTAACGGCGAGGCCGCCACGGGCCGTCTCCTTGTATTTGGTCTTCATGTCGTTGCCGGTCTCCCACATGGTCTTGATCACCTTGTCCAGCGACACCTTGTGCTCGCCAGTACCCCGCAGGGCGAGGCGAGCGGCATTGATCGCCTTGACCGCCCCCATGGCGTTGCGCTCGATGCAGGGTACCTGCACCAGTCCGCCGATGGGATCGCAGGTGAGCCCGAGGTTGTGCTCCATGCCTATTTCGGCGGCGTTCTCCACCATGGCCGGGCTACCGCCCAAGAGTTCGGTCAGCGCCCCGGCGGCCATGGAGCAGGCGACACCCACTTCTCCCTGACAGCCCACTTCGGCCCCGGAGAGGGAGGCGTTCTTCTTATATAAGATGCCGATGGCGGCGGCGGTGAGGAAGTAGCGCACCAGCGTCTCATCATCCACCTTGTGAACGAAGCGATCGTAGTAGTGCAGCACTGCCGGAATAATGCCCGCGGCGCCATTGGTGGGGGCGGTCACCACCCGGCCACCGGCGGCGTTCTCTTCGTTGACCGCCAGCGCAAACAAGTCGACCCACTCCATCACCATCAGTGGATCCTTGTTGAAGTTGGTCTCGCAGCTGAGTTGGCGGAACAACCCCGGGGCGCGGCGCCGCACCTTCAGGCCGCCCGGCAGCACCCCTTCGCTCTTGCAGCCCCGCTCGACGCAGCCCTGCATCGCCTGCCAGATCTTGCGCAGCCCCGCTTTTATCTGCTCATCGCTGCGAAAGACCCGCTCGTTGGCGAGGATCAGCCCCGAGATGGAGAGGCCGCTCTCCTGACAGTGGGCCAGCAGCTGGGCGCCGCTGTCGAACGGGTAGGGGACCGGATGTTCGGCATCCGATTTGGCGGCTTCCTCCTTGGCGGTGGCAAAGTGGCTCTCTTCGATGATGAAGCCCCCGCCGATGGAGTAGTAGGTCTGACTAAACAGCAGGGCGTTGTCGGCGGCAAAGGCGCGCAGGGTCATGCCATTGGTATGGGCTGGCAGGGTCTTGCGGCGGTTGAAAATGATGGCACCGCTGCGGGGGAAGTGACTTGGTTGCTCGCCCGCCAGCAGCAAGCTCTGCGCCTGATCTATCTGGGCCAGCAGATCCGGAATGGCATCGATATCGACCGATTCGGGTTCAAAGCCAGACAGTCCCAGCATGATCGCCTTGCCGGTGCCGTGCCCTTTGCCGGTCTGGCCGAGCGAACCGTAACACTCCACTTCGACCCGCATGACGTGCGGCAGATGGCCTTGCAGCTTGAGCTGCTGGACGAAGGCATAGGAGGCACGCATAGGGCCGACAGTATGGGAAGAGGAGGGGCCAATCCCGATGGAAAACAGGTCAAACACGCTGATCATGACATCAATCCGGTGATGGTTTATGTCTGTTTATTCTAGGATTTTTGCCGTGGATGGAAAGCGGGGATGTGCGGTGCTGTGACATGGACACAGATAAATGGCAGGCGGTTGCCAAAGAAGGTTGAAGGGGCAGCCCCCCTTCAACCGGCCGGATCAGTCGAGAAATTCGCACAGATAGGCGGTGGGGGTTTTCACTGCCAGCTTGAAGGAGGAGTGACCTGCGACCAGGAAGGATTCACCCTGATTGTAGGTGTGCCACTCATCTTCATCGGCCAGCTGGATGGTGAGGGCGCCCTTGATCACCGTCATCCGCTCGGGGGCGGCGGTGTTAAACTGGTAGTCACCGCTGTTCATCACCCCGATGGTCGATTTCTCGCCTTTTTGTTCGAAACCGATGGATTTTACATTTCCGTCGAAATACTCGTTAACTTTCAGCATCTTTACATCCCTGTGTGTACGTTTGTGCAGCCAAGCTAGCACAATCTTTTGCCAGTTGTCATGGGGGGATGAGGTAAAAATCGCCGAGACCGCTTTGAATCTTTACTTTTTAGCAAACTTATTAATAGTTAAGGTTAACGATTTGCTGATTTAAAACAGCTATTAAATGTGAGATAACACGCGCAAACAGGGGAATGGGCAGCTGCTCATTCCCCTGTTTGGTTAATTGCACTGGGAAAGTGTGAATTTTGCTACATAAAGGAACCTGATTACCCATGACCCTCAGCCAGCTTCAAGAGCCGATATGGCATCGGAGGGCTTGCCACGACTGCATGCCCC
>NZ_JAPCJA010000020.1:0-73939 GCF_027707745.1 Aeromonas sp. QDB23 | reverse complement strand
AGGCAGAGAAAATCCAAGCAAAACAACACGTTAGACGGTATTATTAATTCGCTTGCCGCTTAAGGTTCTGTACATGATCCGGGGATTTGTATTAAAAGCTTTCATCAGAGCGATCGATACCTTTCCATGTAAATCATCTGATGATTTCCAGAATCCGACAGGACGGCTTTTTACCTTATCCTTAAAGTTATTTAGTAAGACGATTTTATCGTCGTTTTTTTCTACATATTTTGCAAGTGGTTCAACCGTTTGGTCGATAACAAATCCGAGAACAGGAACCCCCTTGCTGACTGCGTAATCAAATTCCTTTTCCGTATAACTAATATCCCCGACCATGGAACCATATTTATGAGCCACAACTACCACATAGTAGTCAGACTCATCTATCTGCCTCTGTATTATTTTCCACTGTTCATCATCTGCAGCACTAAACATTTCCATACCAACTGGTATGTGTCCCATTTCCAGAATAGACTTAATAACTTGAGCCCTTTCATTTTTTAAATCATCATATGTCGAGCTAATGAAAATTTGATATTTAACCATTCTAACCCCTATAAATAGGGAGCCTAAGCTCCCATATTTTAATTATTTTCTGAATTGCAATCTTCAATTGCCGAGGATTCTATTTCTATTCTGTCTACCCGCTGCAAACCACGGGGCAGCTTGGCGCCGCGGCGGCCGCGCTCGCCGCGGTAGTAGTCAAGGTCAGATGGCTTAAGAGTGAGCTTGCGCTTGCCGGCAAACAGGGTGACATATTGCCCCTGCGGGATAATGGCGGCCATCACCATAAACTCTTCCCGCGCCTTCACGCGAGCCGAGGGGATGCTGATCAGCTTGTTGCCCTTGCCCTTGCCGAGTACCGGCAGGGTGTTGAGCGGGAACAGCAGCATGCGCCCTTCGTTGGAGATGGCCATGCAGAGATCGGTCTCTGGCGAACCAATCTTCTGGGGTGCCATCACCTGACCCCCTTCCGGCACGGTGAGCAGCGCCTTGCCGTTCTTGTTCTTGCCGATAAGGTCGTCATAGGTGCAGACAAAGCCGTAACCGGCATCGGAGCAGATGAGGTAGGGCTCACCCTCGTTGCCCATCACCAGATGGCGTACCTCTTCCCCTGCCCCCAGCGCAAAGCGGCCGGTGAGCGGTTCGCCCTGACTGCGCGCAGATGGCAAGGTGTGGGATTCGAGGGCGTAGGTGCGGCCCAACGTGGAGAGGAACACCGCCTGCTGGTTGCTGCGGCCACAGGCGTGGGCCAGATAGCTGTCCCCCGCCTTGTAGGAGAGCCCCGCCACATCGACATCGTGGCCCTTGGCGGCGCGCACCCACCCCTTGTCGGAGAGGATGACGGTGACCGGTTCGCTGGGAATAAGCTCTTTCTCGGTCAGCGCCACTGCGGTGGCACGCTCCACCAGCGGGGTGCGGCGATCGTCGCCGTATTTCTCGGCATCGGCCAGCAGCTCTTTCTTGAGCAGGGTGTTGAGGCGGCGTTCGGAGCCCAAAATCAGCTCCAGCTTGTCGCGCTCTTGCGCCAGTTCATCCTGTTCGGCGCGCAGCTTGAACTCTTCGAGCTTGGCCAGATGGCGCAGTTTCAGCTCCAGAATTGCTTCGGCCTGGGTTTCGCTGATATTGAAGCGCTCCACCATCACCTTGCCCGGCTCATCCTCGGTGCGGATGATTTCGATCACCTCGTCGATGTTGAGGTAGGCCACCAGCAAGCCTTCGAGGATGTGCAGGCGAGCAAGCACCTTGTCGAGGCGGAACTGCAGACGGCGACGCACGGTCTCGCGGCGGAAGATGATCCACTCGGAGAGGATCATCTTGAGGGTCTTCACCTGCGGCCGGTTGTCGAGGCCGAGGATGTTGAGGTTGACCCGGTAGTTCTTCTCCAGATCCGTGGTGGCGAACAGGTGGGCCATCAGCCCCTCCACATCCACCCGGTTGGAGCGGGGGATGATCACCAGACGGGTCGGGTTTTCGTGGTCCGATTCATCGCGCAGGTCGGTGACCATGGGCAGCTTTTTCGCCACCATCTGGGCGGCGATCTGCTCCATGATCTTGGCGCCGGAGGCCTGATGGGGCAGCGCGGTGATGACGATGTCCCCATCCTCCTCGCTCCAGACCGCCCGCTGCTTGATGGAGCCCTTGCCGGTCTCGTAGATTTTGCGGATATCGTCGCGCGGGGTGATGATCTCGGCGTTGGTCGGGTAGTCCGGCCCCTGAATGTGCGCCATCAATGCATCGAGCCCCGCATTGGGGTTGTCGAGCAGCTCGGCACAGGCGTAGGCCACTTCCCGCGCGTTGTGGGGCGGAATGTCGGTCGCCATCCCCACCGCGATACCGGTCACCCCGTTGAGCAGGATGTGCGGCAGGCGGGCGGGCAGCACCACCGGCTCTTTCATGGTGCCGTCGAAGTTCGGCGTCCACTCCACCGTGCCCTGCCCCAGCTCGGAGAGCAGCAGCTCGGAGAAGCGCGACAGCCGCGCCTCGGTATAACGCATGGCGGCGAAGGATTTGGGATCGTCCGGCGCACCCCAGTTGCCCTGACCGTCCACCAGCGGGTAGCGGTAGGAGAAGGGCTGGGCCATCAGCACCATGGCTTCATAACAGGCGATGTCGCCGTGCGGGTGGTACTTACCCAGCACGTCACCCACGGTACGGGCGGACTTCTTGTGCTTGGAGAGGGCCGACAGGCCCAGCTCGCTCATGGCGTAGATGATGCGCCGCTGCACCGGTTTGAGGCCATCGCCGATATGCGGCAAAGCCCGATCCATGATGACGTACATGGAGTAGTTCAAGTAAGCCTGTTCGGTAAAGGTGCGCATTGGCTGGCGCTCTACCCCGTCCAGACTGAGCTCTAGATCGCTCATAGATTTGTTCTCTTTCGGTTATAGAGCCGGTTGGCGCTCTACTTCATTCACAGACTGAGCTCGATAGCATCACTCATGTGATTTTCTCTTTCGGTTCGGGAGCCGCCACAGGGCGACTCCGGCTAAATGCTTGCTGGCCCTGTGCGGGCCAGCCGACGGCTTAGATGATGGCGAGGTTGCCCTTCTCTTCCAGCCACTCGCGACGATCCGGGGCGCGCTTCTTGGCCAGCAGCATGTCCATCAGCTGCAGGGTCTCATCCCCTTCGGCCTCAGGCCCCATGGTGAGCTGCACCAGACGGCGAGTGTTGGGATCCATGGTGGTTTCCCGCAGCTGTTTCGGGTTCATCTCACCCAGACCCTTGAATCGGGTCACCATCACCTTGCCTTTCTTCTTCTCGGCCTCGACCCGCTGCAGCACGCCGTTCTTCTCGTCCTCGTCGAGGGCGTAGTAGACCTCTTTACCGATATCGATCCGGTAGAGGGGCGGCATGGCGACATAGACGTGGCCCTGATTGACCAGCGCGCGGAAGTGCTTCACGAACAGGGCGCAGAGCAGGGTGGCGATGTGCAGACCGTCCGAGTCCGCATCCGCGAGGATGCACACCTTGCCGTAGCGCAGGCCGCTGAGATCCTCTGAGTCGGGATCGAGCCCGATAGCGACCGAGATGTCGTGCACCTCCTGCGAGGCGAGCACCTGACCGGCCTCCACTTCCCAGGTGTTCAGGATCTTGCCGCGCAGCGGCATGATGGCCTGAAACTCGCGATCCCGCGCCTGCTTGGCACTGCCGCCCGCGGAGTCACCCTCCACCAGGAACAGCTCCCCCTGCATGGGGTCGGCGCAGTTACAGTCGGTGAGCTTGCCGGGCAGCGCCGGGCCTTGCGTTATCTTCTTGCGCACCACCGTCTTGGCGGCGCGCATCCGGCGCTGGGCGCTGCTGATGCAGATCTCGGCGATCTGCTCCGCCAGCTCGGTGTTGCTGTTGAGGTAGAGGCTGAAGGCATCCTTCACCACACCGGAGACAAACGCCGAGCTCTGACGGGACGAGAGCCGCTCCTTGGTCTGACCGGCGAACTGCGGATCCTGCATCTTGACCGAGAGGATGTAGGCGCAGCGATCCCAGATATCTTCCGGGGTCAGCTTGACCCCACGCGGCAGCAGGTTGCGGAACTCGCAGAACTCGCGCATGGCGTCGAGCAGCCCCTGACGCAGACCGTTGACGTGCGTACCGCCCTGCGCGGTGGGGATCAGGTTCACATAGGATTCGGCGAGGCATTCGCCCCCTTCCGGCAGCCAGCACAGTGCCCAGTCCACGGCGGACTGTTCGGTGCTGAAGGCGCCGATAAAGGGCTGCTCCGGCAAGCAGGTGAACTGCTTGACCGCGTCGATCAGGTAATCCTTGAGGCCATCTTCGTAGCACCACTCCAGCTTGATGCCAGTGTTCTTGTCGAGGAACTTGATGGTGAGGCCGGGGCAGAGCACCGCTTTCGCTTTCAGCAGGTGTTCCAGCTTGGTGACCGAGAAGCGGGGCGAGTCGAAGTAGCTCGCCTGCGGCCAGAAGCGCACCCGGGTGCCGGTGTTGCGACGGCCGCAGGTGCCGCTGATGGTCAGCTCCTGCACCTTCTCGCCACGCTCGAAGGCGATGTCGTAGACCTGACCGTCGCGACGTACCGTCACCTCGACCCGATCGGAGAGGGCGTTTACTACCGAAATACCCACCCCGTGCAGACCGCCGGAGAACTGGTAGTTCTTGTTGGAGAATTTGCCGCCCGCGTGCAGCTTGCAGAGGATCAACTCCACACCGCACACCCCTTCCTCCGGGTGGATATCGACCGGCATACCGCGGCCGTCATCGATCACCTCGAGGGACTGGTCTTCATACAGGGTCACCTCCAGGGTACGGGCGTGGCCCGCCAGCGCTTCGTCGACGCTGTTGTCGATGACCTCCTGGCCGAGGTGATTGGGCCGGGTGGTGTCGGTATACATGCCGGGGCGACGACGCACCGGTTCAAGGCCATTGAGGACCTCAATGGCATCCGCATTGTATTGAGTAGACATGGAGGGCCTTGCGAATTGACGTTTGGAGGGAATCTTAACTGCTAGGCGGGGGCAGGACAAACGCCCCGCGCCGAAAGCTTGATCTGGAGAAGGACAAGCAGGGCGAGACTGCCCTTTTATAACCCGAGGAAGTGGATGATCTGGGCGGGATAGCGTTCGAACGCCACGAAGGCGTGGTCGCCGCCGCACTCCAGCGAGAGACGGGCAAAGCGGTATTCATCCAGCGCCTTGCGATAATCGAGCACCTCATCCCCCTGCTGTTGCAGGATCCAGAGTCGCTCCGGCGCCGTCACCGGCACCGCCAGTGCCCGCAGCTCATCCATATGCTCAGGCAGCAGTTCGTACTGCTCCCCGCTATAGGGATTGGTCTGGGGGCCGAGGTAATCGCAGAGCAGCTCGTGCGGGCGCACCGCCGGATTGATCAGCGCGGCGCGGCAGCCGTACTGTTCGCTGACCCGGGTCGCCATAAAGCCGCCGAGGGAGCTGCCCACGGCACCGAGCTTGAATTCACTACCATAACGACGCGGCAGATCGGCAACGGTCTGCTCGATAGCCGCCCAGGCCGCAGCCGGGGTGTTGGGCTGGGCCGGAATGATCACCTCGATATCGGGCCGGTTGGCGGCCACCCAAGCAGCCATCTGCTGCGCCTTGGCGGAGCCCGGTGAGGAGTTGAAACCGTGCAGATAAAGGAGAACCGACTTCATGTAATGCTCTCCTCAATAACCGGTAGCATCGGGGTCGGGCACAAACTGCCCCACCGGCAGGCGCCACACCTCGCTGGCTACCCGCCCATCCGGATAGAGGGTGAGATAGCGCCAGCCCGGGCCGGATTCATCCAGCGCGAAGCCATCACAGAGCGGTTTGAACTGGATGCAGGTGGAGGGGCTGGCAATCAGCCGCACCCCGCGGTGCACCTCGTCAAACTCCTGATGAACGTGGCCGAACAGGATGGTCTTCTGCTGCGGATGACGGGCCAGCACGGCGAACAGGTCATCGGCATTCTTGAGATTGTGCTGATCCAGCCAGGCGCAGCCCACCGGCACCGCCTGATGGTGCAGGGTGATCAGGGCGTGGCGATCAGGATATTGGCGCAGGGCGCGGTCGAGGGCGGCCAGCTGGTGATCGCCGATCATGCCGTGGGGTTTGCCGCGCACCTGGGTGTCGAGCAGGATCACCTGCCAGTGATCGCCCACCAGTTGCTTGGATTCGCTGATCCCGGCGGCATGGAGATATTCGGTCATCAACGGGCTGTCATCGTGATTGCCGGGCAGCCAGTAGATGGGACGGCCCAGAGGCGCCATCATGGAGGCAAAACGCTGATAGGATTCCGGGCTGTGATCCTGCGACAGATCGCCGGTCGCCAGAATCACCTCATAAGGGTGTTCGTTGGCCTGCACCTGTTCCAGCACGGCGGCCAGACTCTCTGCGGTGCGCACAGCCAACAGCCGCCCTTCGGCACTCGCGAAGAGGTGGGTATCGGTAATTTGCAACAGGCGCACACTGCCGTCCTGCGCCTGGGGGAGCTCTGTTTCCAAAATCACGCTTCTTTTTATATGTTCAACTGGAGATATTGATCGGGCTGGTACCATGTCTGAGACAAAATTTTAGCCATTCGGCCAGAAACAGATTTACCTGCTCCTTTTCGTCCCGCTGGTGCATCTTTTTATTGGGATAATCATAACGTGGTTGCAAACGGGAAATCTGTTGCGCTGCACACACTTCCGCCATCCGCACATCATGGTACAAACGAATCTCGATTTGAGCCTGCAGATATTCGGGCAATTCGGGGTTGTGCTGGCTCAGGATCACCTGGCTGGTGAAGCGACTCTCGCCAATGATGGTGAGCTGGAACTGCAGATCGTTGCCGACCCGATAGCGGCGCTCGGCCCCGACCTCACCCTCTGGCGGCAACAATTTCATCAGTGCCATGTAATTGACCTCGCAGGTACGCTGCAAAGACATCAAATCCGGCACATAGCGCCTGCTCTGTTGCAGGGTCAGCGCCACCTCAGCGATCCGCCAGCCAGCGGGCGCGCAGCTCGCCGTGGTTGAGAGCCAGCCACTGCAGGGCGATGACCGAGGCCGCATTGTCGATGCGCCCCTCTTTGAGCCAGGCGTAGGCCTGCTCGCGGCTCACCACGTGCACCCGGATATCTTCGCCTTCGTCGGCCAGCCCGTGCAGCCCTTCGGCCTTGCTGGCATCCACCTCGCCCACATAGACCTCTATCCGCTCGGTGCTGCCACCCGGGCTCACCAGATAGCTGATGGCGTGCTCGCAGCGGGCCACCTCGATCCCGGCCTCTTCCACCGCTTCGCGGCGCACCACCGCCTCGGCGGTTTCACCTTCGTCGATAATGCCAGCCACCAGCTCCAGCAGCCAGGGGGTCGGGCAGGTCTCCATGGCGCCGATACGGAACTGCTCCACCAGCACGATCTGGTCGAGTACCGGATCATAGGGCAGCAGCGCGGCAGCATGGCCCCGCTCGAACAGCTCGCGCACAATGGGCTGATTCCAGCCGCCTGCAAATAACCGATGCTGCAGACGATAGACATTCACCTTGAAGAAGCCGTTATATCCAGCTGATTTTTCAATGATTTTCACATCATCGGCGGCGTAATGCCGATCTTGCGGCAAGGGTTGCTGCGACATCCGGGACTCCCGTCAGCTTGACTTGTATCAGTTTGACCATAAAATCCGAGGAACATGAATGAACGTTCATTCACTCGGCGTACCATGGCAATGAGGGGTGGATTTTAGCAGCCACAGACCATTTGGCTAGGCGCGCGGGGAGAAAACTGCGTCCGGTTCTTGACGTTCCCGTCACCGGACCTGAGACTCTTAGCATTAAATTTTGCTTATAGTAGAGTGATTAAGCTGCAATCAAGCTTGGTCGGTGACAATATTTGCCCTCTCCAGCAACCAGTTTGGGTTACTACATAAGGTTAAAACGATCTATGAAAAGAACACTCTTGTCCGTCATGGTGTTGCTGGGCGTCAGTGCCGGTGCCCATGCCGAAAACCTGCTCGACATCTACCAGCAAGCCCAGATCAAAGACCCGCAGTTGCTGCAGTCCAAAGCCGTTCGTGACCAGGCCTTCGAGAAGATCAATGAATCCCGTGCTGCGCTCTTGCCGCAAATCAATCTGGGTGCCGGTCTGAACTACCTGCAAAACAAGAATGATACCCAGAGCAACAACAAAGCCTCCGGTTCTCTTTCGCTGGATCAATCCATCTACCGTCGCAGCAACTGGGTCAACCTGGACCTGACCGAGAAAGGCGCCACCCAGTCCGACGTCGCCTACAACCTCGAAGTGCAGAACCTGATGGTGCGCAGCGCCACCGCCTATTTCAATGTGCTCAAGGCGATGGATACCCTGGAATTCGTCCGTGCCAACAAGGTTGCCGTTGAGCGTCAACTGGAGCAAACCCAGCAGCGTTTCGAAGTGGGCCTGACCGCCATCACCGACGTCCATGAAGCCGAGGCGTCCCGCGACCAGGCTCTGGCCGACGAGATCAACGCCGAGAACGATCTGGCCAACAGCTATGAGGCCCTGCGCGAGCTGACCGGTATCGATCACCGCAATCTGGATGTGCTGAACACCGATCGTTTCAGCCCGCAAAAGACCGCCTTTGGCTCCGACAAGTGGCTGGAACTGGCGCTGGACAAGAACCTGCAACTGCACAGTGCCCGCATCGCCAAAGACATAGCCAAAGAGAAAATCGATCTGGCCAAAACCGGCCATGAACCGACCCTGGATCTGGGTGCCGGCCTGCAAACCAGCAATACCGATTACAAGCTGGATAGCATTCCGGGCGGCAATGACAATCAGGCCAATATCGGTCTGACCTTCAAGCTGCCGATCTACAGCGGCGGTGCCACCACGTCGCAAGTGAAGCAGGCCCAGTTCAACTACGTGGCCGCCAGCGAGCTGCTGGAGAAGAACTTCCGTTCGGTGCAGAGCACAGTGCGCTCCTCCTACAACAACGTGAACGCCAGCATCGGCTCGGTGCGCGCCTATAGCCAGTCCGTCATCTCTGCCGACAGCGCCCTGAAAGCGACCGAAGCCGGTTACGAGGTGGGCACCCGTACCATCGTCGACGTGCTGGATTCCACCCGCAAGCTGTACGATGCCAAGCAGAAACTCTCTGCCGCCCGTTACAACTACATCCTCAACATCCTGAGTTTGAAACAGGCTGCTGGCGTGCTGGAAGCGCAGGATCTGGTGGAAGTGAACCAGGGGTTGATGCCTGCCACGGCAAAAGCTAAAACCAAAGGCTGATAGCCGCTATCGGACATGAAAAAGGCGACCGCAAGGTCGCCTTTTTGTTATCCGTATTTCTGTCGGCTTGCTCCCGCCGATAGAAAGCCCCGCCAGATTGCGGGGCCCGCAGCGCGTTAGCCGCGCTCGCGAATCGTCTTGATGATGTCGCTGGTGGAGCAACCATCTTCGAAGTTGAGCACGCGCACCTCGCCGCCGTTGGCGGTCACCTCGGCGTAACCGGCAATATCCTCCGGCTTGTAGTCACCGCCCTTGACCAGCAGGTCGGGCAGGATCTCGGCGATCAGGCGCTGCGGGGTATCTTCACCGAATGGCACTACCCAATCCACCGCGCCCAGCGCAGCCAGTACGGCCATGCGACGCTCGGTCGGGTTGACCGGACGACCCGGCCCTTTCAGACGGCGAACCGACTCATCGGTGTTGACCGCCACGATCAATCGATCCCCCAGCTTGCCCGCATTGGCCAGATAGGAGACGTGACCAGCATGCAGGATGTCGAAGCAGCCGTTGGTCATCACCACCTTCTCGCCACGCAGACGGGCGGCACGCACCGCCACTTTCAGCTGGGCTTCGGACATGACGCCAAAGCCTGTTTCCTGCTCGGTATAGAGGGCGTTGGCCAGCTCGACCGGACTGACGGTAGAGGTGCCCAGCTTGCCGACCACGATACCGGCGGCGGTATTGGCCAGGGCGCAGGCTTCGTCTAGGCTCTTGCCTGCCGCCAGCGAGGTGGCCAGGGTGGAGATCACGGTATCACCGGCACCGGTCACATCGTAAACCTCGTGAGCCTGAGCCGGCAGGTGCAGCTCGGGCAGCCCTTCGCGGATCAGGGTCATGCCGTTTTCGGAACGGGTGACCAGCAGGGCATCCAGCTCGAAGCGCTTGACCAGCTCCAGCCCCTTGGCGACCAGCTCCTCTTCGCTCTTCACCTTGCCCACCACAGCCTCGAACTCGGACATGTTGGGGGTCAGCAGAGTGGCACCGCGGTACTTCTCGAAGTCGGTGCCCTTGGGATCGACCAGCACCGGAATACCGGCGGCGCGGGCCCGCTGGATCATGCCGGGCACGTCGTTCAGCGCACCCTTGCCGTAGTCGGAGAGGATCATCACGTCGCTGTTCGGCAGCGCCTGCTCGACCTTGCTCATCAGCAGGGTGGCATCGACGGAGTGGAAGGGCTCTTCAAAGTCCAGACGCAGCAGTTGCTGGTTGCGGGACAGGACACGCAGCTTGGTGATGGTCGGGAAGTCGGCCAGACGAACGAAGTCACAGGCCACCTTGACGCCAGCCATCTGACCGGCCAGCGCATCGGCCGCTTCATCCTGACCGGTCAGGCCAAGCAGCACGGCGTGGGCGCCGAGAGCGGCGGAGTTGAGGGCCACGTTGGCCGCGCCACCGGGACGCTCCTCAATGTGTTCAACCTTGACCACGGGCACCGGCGCCTCGGGGGAGATCCGGCCGGTGGGGCCATGCCAGTAACGGTCCAACATGACATCGCCTACGACCAGAACGCGGGCTTTTTCAAACTCGGGCAGGGTGATCTTCATCTGTATCGACTCTCAAAACCTGAAAAATCAGCGGGCGATTTTATCACACTCTTTTATCCGGTGTAGAAAAAGCCGACCGCCGCTGTCACGCTAACCGGACGCGGGCCACCCCTCTGACCAGCACACTGCCATTCGCCCCCGCCCCCCCTTTTCGGCTAGAATCCCCCGATTGTGTTTGCGAACAAGAGATTAGCCATGGCCCATGACAACGCTCCCCGCCTGGAGCCCCACCTGTTTCATCCCCGTTACTGGGCCAGCTGGTTCGGCCTCGGCCTGCTCTGGCTGCTGACCCTGCTGCCGTGGCGCAGCCAGATGTGGCTGGGTCGTCAGCTCGGTCGTCTCGCCGCCAGGATATTGAAGTCCCGGGTAAAAATCGCCCGTCGCAATCTGGAACTGGCGATGCCCGAGCTAACCCGGGATGAGCGGGAGAAACTACTTAAGGCAAACTTCGAGAGCGTGGGCTGCGCCGTGTTCGAGGTGGGGATCGCCTGGTTCTGGCCGGACTGGCGGATGCGCAACCTGATGAAGGTGGAAGGGGAAGAGCACGTCATCGCCGCCATGGAGAAGGGACAGGGCATGCTGCTGCTCTCCTGCCACTTCCTGACGCTCGAGCTCAACGCCCGCTGTTTCGGGCTGGTTCGCCCCGGCGTGGGGGTCTATCGCCCCAACACCAATCCGGTGCTGGAGTATGCCCAGTACCACGGTCGCTGCGCCTCCAACAAATATCTGGTGGACCGGATGGACGTGAAGGGGATGATCAAGGCGCTGCGCAACGGCGACGCCCTCTGGTACGCGCCGGATCACGACTACGGCAGCCACGCCAGCGTGTTCGTGCCCTACTTCGCGGTGGAGCAGGCGGCTACCATCACCGGCACCGCCACCCTGGCGCGGGTGAAGAACACCGTCACCCTGCCCTGCTACAACATTCGCACCAGCGAGGGTTACACCCTGCATATCGGGGCGCCGCTCGCCGACTACCCCAGCGGGAATGACATGGTCGATGCCACCCGCGCCAACCGCGAGATTGAAGCCGCCGTGCGCAAGGCGCCGGAGCAGTACATGTGGCTCCATCGCCGCTTCAAGACCCGCCCCTCCCCCGAGGATGCAGGCTTCTACTAAGCCGCAGTCCCCGACAGGGGCCAGATCGCCAAAACCGACAAACCGCCTGCTGGCGGTTTGTTTTTATCTGCTGCCTGCCCTGTGCGGCAAGCAAGCTCCCCGAACGTCAGCCGCGCAATCACATCCTGCATGCTGGCGCCCATTCCCATCAATCAGCCGCAAAACAGCCCTCATCACCGACCGTAAAAACTGAAAGCGGGTTACAAACTTATTGATTCATTGATAACCAATGAGAGGTTTCGATAGATCCATCGTCACCACCCGCTGATGAGTGATTGAGTGACTTGTCCCATTCGAATACAAAAATTGAATTTGTGATTTAAATCACCTTTACCCAAAGGCACCACCAGACAACTTTAGTGGGCTGAGTCACAAAAAATGGTCATGCAAAACAGAAAAGATCGAAATGTAGCCGAATTACAGCATCTGAATGTGATCAGGGTCACTGGTTGGGGAGGGGGTATGGTGGGGTATCTGAGAGATGGATCACAAGACACCCCGTTTTCAGCCTAATTTGATCGCAAGCTGGTAGATTGAAGTTGCTTAGACGACCGGGATGGCAGTTCGGCAAAACCGGCCATCCCGACTACCACTTTTAATCAAACAGGCTTAAAACGGGGTCCCGACATGTTATCACCGGATACCAAAGTCAAGATACAGAATTTTGGACGCTTCCTGTCCAATATGGTCATGCCCAACATAGGCGCCTTCATCGCCTGGGGCTTTATCACCGCCCTCTTCATCCCCACCGGCTGGCTGCCAAGCGAAACCTTGGCCAAGCTGGTCGGCCCCATGATCACCTACCTGCTGCCGCTGCTGATTGGCTACACCGGCGGCAAACTGATGGGCGGTGAGCGCGGCGGCGTGGTCGGTGCCATCACCACCATGGGCGTCATCGTGGGAACCGACATCCCGATGTTCATGGGTGCCATGATGGTCGGCCCGCTCGGTGGTTGGGCCATCAAGCGCTTCGACAAGGCGATGGACGGTCGCGTCAAGAGCGGCTTCGAGATGCTGGTCAACAACTTCTCCGCCGGCCTTATCGGCATGCTGCTGGCGATCCTCGCCTTCTTCGTGATTGGCCCCTTCGTCAAGGTGCTCTCCGGCGTGCTGGCCGGTGGCGTCGGCTTCCTGGTGGAAAACCACATGCTGCCGCTCACCTCCATCTTCGTCGAACCGGCCAAGATCCTGTTCCTCAACAACGCCATCAACCACGGTATCTTCTCGCCGCTGGGGATCCAGCAGGCAACCGAGCACGGCAGCTCCATCTTCTTCCTGATCGAAGCGAACCCGGGCCCGGGCATGGGCGTGCTGCTGGCCTACATGGTGTTCGGCCGTGGCGCGGCCAAGCAGTCCGCGGCTGGCGCCTCCATCATTCACTTCTTCGGCGGCATCCACGAGATCTACTTCCCGTATGTGCTGATGAACCCGCGCCTCATTCTGGCGGTGATCGCCGGTGGCATGACCGGGGTCTTCACCCTGACCCTGTTCAATGCCGGTCTGGTCTCCCCCGCGTCGCCGGGCTCCATCTTCGCCGTGCTGTTGATGACGCCGAAAGCCTCCCTGATTGGGGTCGCCCTCTCCATCATCAGTGCCACCCTGGTCTCCTTCCTGGTCGCCGCCGTGTTCGTCCGAGCCCAGCAGCCGGAAGCCGACGAGGCCGATGCGCTCGGTGAAGCCACCCGCAAGATGAAAGCCATGAAGGGTGCCAAGCCCGAGACCGCAGCGGCCAAAAAGCCGGGCGGTGAACTGATGGCGGTGCGCAATATCGTGGTGGCCTGCGATGCGGGCATGGGTTCCAGCGCCATGGGTGCCGGCATGCTGCGCAAGCGGGTGCAGGCCGCCGGGCTCGACATCAGCGTCACCAACCGCGCCATCGATCAGCTCGACGATCAGGTGGACTGGGTCATCACCCACAAGGATCTGACCGAGCGGGCCCGTCGCCATGCGCCGAACGCTCACCATATTTCCCTGACCAACTTCCTCGACAACGGCCTCTATCAGGAGCTGGTTCAAAGCCTGACCCAGGCCGCCAACGATGATGTCGCCAACCCGCAACTGCTGGTGGCGGCCAACGATGACAACTACGAGCCGCAGGCCGCCGAAGTCTTTACCCTGAGCCGTCATGACGTGCATCTGGGACTGAAAGCGGACAGCAAGGAGGCCGCCATCCTGACCGCAGGCCGACTGCTGGCCGAGCGCGGCTACGTTGCGCCCGACTACGTCAACGCCATGCTGGAGCGTGAACAGCTGGTCTCCACCTACCTCGGCGAGTCCATCGCCGTGCCTCACGGCACCATCGCCGCCAAGGAGTTTGTGAAGCGTACCGGTATCGTCATCTGCCAGTATCCGGCCGGGGTCGCCTTTGGCGAAGCCGCCGATGAGGTAGCGCGGCTGGTGATCGGCATCGCCGCCCGCAACGACGAACACATGCAGGTGATAACCCGCCTGACCAATGCACTGGATGAACCCGGTCTCATCGACCGGCTGGCCAGCACCACGGATCCCCAGGCCTTCCTGGATCTGCTGGGTGCCGAACAGGCTGCGTAATCATCTTTCATCGTCTTTGGTTCAAGAGGTTAATATCATGAAAACATTGCATTTTGGTGCTGGTAACATCGGTCGCGGCTTTATCGGCAAACTGCTGGCAGATGCCAGCCATCAGGTCACCTTCGCTGACGTCAACGACACGCTTATCGACCAGCTCAACCACCGTCAGGAGTACAAGGTCCATGTGGTGGGTGCGGATCAGAAGCTGGACGTGGTGCGCAACGTGGCGGCGGTGAGCTCCGCCGGTCACGAGGTGATCGCCCGCATCATCACCGCCGATCTGGTCACCACCGCCGTCGGCCCCAACATTCTGGACAAGATTGCCAGCACCCTGGCCAAGGGGCTGCAGGCCCGCTTCGATGCTGGCAACCTGACTCCGCTCAACGTCATCGCCTGCGAAAACATGGTGCGCGGCACCAGCCACCTCAAGCAGGAGGTACTCAAGTACCTGCCAGTCGCGTATCATGCCACGCTCGAATCCTGCATCGGCTTCGTCGACTCGGCGGTGGATCGCATCGTGCCGCCCGCCGCGGCCGCCAACGATGATCCGCTGGAAGTGACGGTAGAGAGCTTCAGCGAGTGGATCGTCGACCAGACCCAGTTCAAGGGGGAGCTGCCACAGGTGGCGGGCATGGAGCCGACCGACAACCTGATGGCCTTCGTCGAGCGCAAGCTGTTCACCCTCAACACCGGTCACATCGTCACCGCCTACCTCGGCAAGCTGCGGGGCTACCACACAGTGCGCGAGGCGATCGAAGATCCGGTGATCCGCAGCAAGGTGCGCCGCGCCATGGAGGAGAGCGGTGCCGTGCTGGTGAAACGCTACGGCTTCGACCCGCGCCTGCATGCCGCCTACATCGAGAAGATCCTCTCCCGCTTCGCCAACCCCTATCTGGTGGACGAGATTGACCGGGTCGGTCGTCAGCCGCTGCGCAAGCTGGCGGCGGGGGATCGACTGGTGAAGCCGCTGCTCGGCACCCTGGAGTACGGCCTGCCCAACGAGCAGTTGCAGGAGGGGATCGCCGCGGCGCTGCACTATCGCAACACCGATGACCCGCAGGCGGTGGAGCTGCAAGCCCTGCTGGCGGAGCTTGGCCCGGCCAAAGCGCTGGCCCGCGTCACCGGACTGGATGAAGAGAGCGAGGTGGTTCGCGCCATCGTCGCCCGTTACGAAACCCTGTAATGACCCTGCTTGCGGCGCATTCAGCCACCACTGATAGCGCCCCAAGCGCTTGAATGGCAAGGGAATGTGCCCCATATGATAAAAACCGGGAGAGAGGCCCACTCTCTCCCTGTCAGCTGGACCCTATACACCTATGACCACACACCAGGAAGATGAAGTACTGGAACGACTGAACGAGCAGGATGGCCCCCGCGGCTTCTTTCTCGAAGCCGTGACCATCCTGGAAGAGGCGGTCGACTCCCTGATGCGACGCGCGTTCCGTCAGGAGGAGTATGCCGTCAAATACGCCATCGAACCCCTGCTCAACCAGAGCGGCCCCCTCGGCCAGCTGGAGGTGCGCCTCAAGCTCATCTTCGCCCTCGGCCTCATCTCCCTCGAGCGCTATCAGGATATCGAAGCCTATATCAAGATCCGCGACTTTCTGGTGCGCGACCCCAAGGATTACCGTTTCAGCGACAAGCCGATCCGCGATCTGCTCGACCGCCTGCACGGGGTCAATCAGGGTGGCATGATGAAGCTCGAGCCCCCCGCCAGCGAAGAGGATTGGGCCTTCTACCAGATGCAGCTCAACCGGCTCGATCAGATGGTGCGCTCCGCGCTGGTACTGGCGCTGGCCGACTGTGTCGGCGAGCTCCACAAGGAGAGCCCCATCTGATCGGGCTCACGCTCATGACCGCCCCGCTGGCGCGCTTTTTCTGCGCCGCGCTTGCCACTGCGCCTTGCCCCGCCCATTGGCAGATGCCACTCTGATCCAGCACCGCCTCGCCTGTACGTCGCACACTGTTGGCGCCACAGGCAGAAAAGCCCTCACATGGAAGAATCGAACGTCATGAGCGACCCGAACGCCAACCCGCTGATTGCCCCGCTGCTGGCGCTGTTGCAACAGGCGGCGGGCAGCTACAAGGTGCACGAGCTGATGGCCGCCCTGCGCCAGCAGGGGGCGATTCCGGTGCTGGCCGACGACGAGCAGCTGCAGCTGTTTCGGGTCAACTTCCTGATCATGAACGCCCTCTACCAGTTGCAAGCCGAGTTCTGGCAAGAGGGATGGTGGCTGGTGATCAGCACCCTGGATATCCGGCTCGAACCGCTGGCCAAGACCCCGGCGGCCAGCCACGCCTTTGCTATCGGCGAAAATCTGCGCAGCTATTACCTCGACTGGCAGGTGTTCTGGCAAACCGACCGTGCCGAAGTTGAAGCCCTGCTCAACCGCTTCTGGCGCGCTTATGACGGGGAGGGGCACAAAGCCGAGGCGCTGGCACTGTTCGAGCTGAATGAAGGGGCGAGCCAAGAGGCGATCCGCCGCCGCTGGCGGGAGCTGGCGCTGCAGCACCATCCGGATCGGGGCGGCAATGCCGAGACCTTTATCCGCATCCGCTGGGCCTGGCAGTGCCTGCGGGGATAAGCCCGTTGCCGCACTGCTGTTGCCGCACATAAAGGGCAGGCATAGACTGGGAGTGGATATTCCCCAAAGGAGCGCATCATGACAGTCAGTGAACTTCGTAAGCTCTATCAGCAACAGATCCTGCAAGAAGCCGAAATTCTCCACGACGTTGCCATCCCCGGCTGGCTTATCGAATTCAGAGGCAAGGATGGTGCCCTCTACGAGCTGACCGACACCCTCGGCTGCCCGGTCAGTTTCGGCACCGTCGATCAGGCCCGCGAACATGTGCATCTGGTGGCCGACTGCCCGATGCAGGTGGAGCACCTCTACCGCTTCTTCGAACGCTAGATCAGCACCCGCCACACAGAAAAAAGGCTCCAGAGGAGCCTTTTTCTTATTCCGGTTACTTTCTATTCCGGTTACTGTCTATTCCGGTTGCAGTGGTTCCGCCACCTTGCCCTCCAGCTTCCTGACCGGCTTTTGCAGGATCAGGTTGGCCGGATAGGTGACCAGATCACCGTTGTCATCCCGTACCCGCACGTAGAACAGGCCAATCTCGGTGATGACGCCGGTGACCGAGTCGTCCTTGTCGAGGATGCGGATCCGGTCGCCAATCTTGTAGGGAAAGGCGAAGAAGATGGTGATGCTGGCAGTGATGTTGGAGAGGATCGACCACTGGGCCACCATGGCGACCCCCAGTACCGCAAAGAAAGATGACGCGAGCACCACCAGTCGGGAGAAGTCGAGCCCCCACACACCGGCCAGCACCAGCAAGGTGGCGCAGCCGAGCAGGAAGTGGAACACATGGGCCACGTAGAGCACCCGGTTCTCGCTCACCTGTCTGCTCTGACCGAGCGCCAGCAAACTCTTGTGAATAAGCCGCCGGATCAGGGTGTGCCCCAGCAACAGCAGCAGGGTCAGGCCAATGGATTGCCACATGGGTTATGCCTCCCTACCACCAGCGCCGGTGCTTGAGCCAGATGGCCAGCCCGCTGGCCAGCGCCACCAGGGAGCCACAGAAGACCCAGAAGGCGGTCGGGCTCTCGGCCCCCGGAATCCCCCCCAGGTTGATGCCAAACAGACCGGTCAGGAAGCTGGCGGGCAAAAACAGCAGCGCCATCACCGACATCTGGTAGGCGCGGCGGTTGGTCGCCTCCGCCATCAGATTGTTGATCTCGTCCGCCAGCACCGCAGTGCGCGCCACCCCGGCATCGAGGTCATCGAGCCAGCGCCGCAGCCGGTCGGCGATATCGAGCAGACGGCGGCGGTCATCCTCATCCAGCCAGCTGATCTTCTCGTTGGCGAGGCGCGCCACCAGATCCCGCTGGGGGGAGAGATAGCGGCGGATCATGATGAGCTGCTTGCGGATCAGCGCCAGGCGGCCATTGGCGGGCAGGTCGCGCATCAGCACCATCTCCTCCAGATCGAGGATCTTGTCGTGCAGCTCTTCAACAAACTCCCCCGCCCGATCGGTCAGGGCATCGCAGATCTCCACCAGCCAGTCGGCCGGGGTATCTGCACCACCCCCCAGCTTGAGCTGGTTGAACACATCCTGCTCGGAGAGCAGCGGGCGACGACGGCTGCTGATGATGAGATCCGGGGTGATGAAGATGCGCAGCGCCACCATCTCCTCGGGCCGGTGATCCTTGTTGTGGTTGATGCCACGCAGGATCAGCAGCACCGTCTCCCCCATCCGCACCAGCTTGGGACGATTGCTCTGGCCGAGCAGCGACTCCTTGGCTGCCTCTCCCAGCAGCGGGGTTTGCAGCAACCAGCGCGCCGAATCGGGATGGCCGTAATCCAGATGCAGCCAGCCGGGGCGATCCCCCGGGATCTCGCTTCCCGCCGTCAGCGGCGCCATGCCACCCTTGCCATCCAGGGTCAGGGCATAAATCACTTCACCGGGCACCCGATCCATCTCGTCTCCTTCTCGTTGCATGTGCTGGCCCCAGCTTACACGAAAGGCGGGGCAGACTCAGCCCCGCACCGGCAAGGGGAGGCCTGTGTTAAGATGCCCGCTCCCGTGTTCCATCCGCTTTCACTACAGGAAACCATGCCATGCCCATCTGGGTTGATGCCGATGCCTGCCCCATTCCGGTCAAGGAGATCCTCTACCGCGCCGCCCACCGCGCCCAGGTCGTCACCACCCTGGTGGCCAATCAGGGATTGCGGGTGCCCCCCTCCCCCTTCATCAAAACCCAGCAGGTGGAGAAGGGTTTCGATGTGGCAGATCATGTCATCGCCCAGCAGGTTCAGCCCGGCGATCTGGTGATCACCGGCGATATTCCCCTCGCCTCCTGGGTCATCGATGCCGGTGGCGAGGCGCTCAATCCCCGCGGCGAGATCTACACCCGCGAGACCATCAAGGCGCGGCTCGGCATGCGCAACTTTATGGAGGAGCTGCGCTCGGCCGGTGTGCAGACCGGCGGCCCGGCCCCCTTCAATGCCGCCGACAAACAGCGCTTCGCCAACGCCCTCGACAAGTGGCTGGTCAAAGGCAAGCTGTAAAGAGACCCTAAAGGCGCCCTGTTTGGGCGCTTTTTCGCCGTAACATCCTGATTTTTAAAATAACTGCTGACCACAACCATCAGGCTGGTAAGATGCGCCGCCATCTTGTCCACGCCGTAATCATCATGACCGCCCAAGGGCACCTGCTCTTCTCCGTTACCTGCACTCTGATCGCCCACAAACTGCAGCTCACTCCGGCGCTGGCCGATGCCAGCCTGTGGCAGACCATCCCTGCCGCGCTGGCCAGCGCCCTGTTGCCCGACCTCGACCACCCCAAATCGGTGCTGGGGCAGCGCCTGCCGTGGATCTCGAAACCCCTGTCGCGGCTGTTTGGCCATCGCGGTTTCACCCACAGCCTGCTGGCGGTCGTCGCCGCCGTCTGGGGGCTGAACCAAAGCCTGCCGCCTGGCACCCTGCCCGTGGGGGTCAAGGATGCCCTGATCGTCGGCTACCTCAGCCATCTGCTGGGGGATTGGCTCACCCCGGCGGGCATTCCGCTCTTCTGGCCCATCAAGCGCCGCTTCCGGCTGCCGGGCTGGCCGCTGCGCAGTGGTGGCGCCCTCGAAACCGGCTTTTGTACCCTCACCCTGCTGGTTGCTGGCTGGTGGTGCGGCTGGCGGCTGTGAGCCAGAAACAAAAAAGCCCCTGACAAAGTCAGGGGCCCAAGCAGTGGCGCGAACCACTAGAGGATCAGATCATGATGCCTGCGATAACCGCAGAGAGCAGGCTGACCAGGGTAGAACCGTAGACCAGCTTCAGACCGAAGCGGGAAACCATGTTGCCCTTCTCTTCGTTCAACGCTTTTACCGCACCGGCGATGATGCCGATAGAGCTGAAGTTGGCGAAAGAGACCATGAAGATAGAGAGGATGCCGACGGTACGCGGAGAGAGCTCGGCAGCCACTTTGCCCAGATCCATCATCGCCACAAACTCGTTGGTCACCAGCTTGGTCGCCATGATGGAGCCCGCTTGCAGCGCTTCACCACTCGGGATACCCAGGATCCAGGCGATCGGGTAGAACAGGTAGCCCATGACGAACTGGAAGTTCACGCCAAATGCCATCTCGAACAGGTAGTTGACCAGGGCAATCAGGGCGATGAAGCCGACCAGCATGGCACCAACGATAACGGCAACCGTGAAACCGGCCATGATGTACTCGCCCAGCATCTCGAAGAAGTTCTCTTTCTTCGGCGTATGGTGCTCGTCACCTTCGGCAATGGCCTTGATGTCGGTCACGGAGTTATCCGGCTCGTACGGGTTGATCAGAGAGAGCACGATGAAGGTGCTGAACATGTTGAGCACCAGCGCGGCAACCACGTAGCGCGGCTCGATCAGCTGCATGTAGGCACCGACAATGGACATGGAGACGGTAGACATCGCCGTCGCCGCCAGGGTGTACATCTGCTTCTCGTTCAGGTGCGGCAGGATGTTCTTGAGGGCGATGAAGTTCTCGGACTGACCGACGATCATCGAGCTGATGGCGTTGAAAGACTCCAGCTTACCCATGCCGTTGATCTTGGCCAGCACGGTACCGATACCGCGGATCACCAGCGGCAGCAGGCGGATGTACTGCAGAATACCGATCAGCACGGAGATGAAGACGATGGGCATGAGCACCATCAGGAAGAAGGAGAAGGCCCCTTCGTTAACCAGGCCACCGAACACGAAGTCGGTACCCTGTTTGGCAAACTCCATCAACTTGGTGAAGCCGGCCGCGAAGCCACCCACCACCGCCAGACCCACTTCGGAGTTCAGCATGAACCAGGCCAGCGCCAGTTCGACCACCAGCAGTTGGCCGATATAACGCAGTTTGATCTGTTTCCAGTTGTGGCGGTTAGCCAGCAAAGCAAGAGCGAGGACCATCACCAGTCCGAGCACAAAGTGAACGTATTCCATACCTGTAGCACCTGAGTGAATTGTAATTTTTGACCGGCGCCATCATAGACATTTGCACATTTAAAAATCAGATAGCCATCACAATCCCGCCCAATAATATGCATGCAGGATAATACAAACGTTTTTAAATTAATTACGCAATGAACTGATATTAATCGCACAACATAGATAACATAAATCCTTTTAAAACATCATGTTGGGCAATTAAGTCGCCGTTTTCATGTTTTTTGAAAATATTCGAGCAGCATTTTCGCAACATTCATTGCGGCGTAGTCTCTGCTCGTGGAATATTTTTCAGCCATTATATTGAAATACCGAAATTGGAAAACGTTTATCCGCGATAAATAATTAGATGAGTGTTTGAAAAATAGTCCTTGTTACATTGTCAGTGATTGCCCGTGATCGGTTTGGCAACAAATGAACCCGGCACGCATCCTCGTGGCCAACCGTTCAAAAATCCGCCACATCCGGCAGCGCTTTCTGATACAATGCGCGCCCTTGCGCACGGCGCATCCCCGTTTTCTCCGAAATAGAGTCCTTTTGTGAACAACAGCGAATTTAGCAGCCTCAATCTCTCCCCCGCCCTGCAAGAAAACCTCACCAGCCTGGGTTACCTGCAGATGACCCCGATCCAGGCCCAGAGCCTGCCCCTGGTACTCGAAGGCAAAGACCTGATCGCCAAGGCAAAAACCGGTAGCGGCAAGACCGCTGCTTTCGCCCTCGGCCTGCTCTCCCGCCTCAACGTCAACCGTGTCGACGTACAGGCGCTGGTACTCTGTCCGACCCGCGAACTGGCGGATCAGGTGGCTCAGGAGATCCGTCGTCTGGCGCGCGCCCTGCCCAACGTCAAGCTGGTCACCCTGTGCGGCGGCACCCCGACTGCACCGCAATCCGCCACCCTGAGCTTTGGCGCCCACATCGCCGTCGGCACCCCGGGTCGCATCCTCAAGCATCTGGAGCAGGGTACGCTGGAGCTCTCGAGCCTGGAAACGCTGGTGCTGGACGAAGCTGATCGCATGCTGGACATGGGCTTTGGCGAAGACATCAACCGGGTCATCAGCTATGCCCCCGAGCGCCGCCAGACCCTGCTGTTCTCCGCCACCTATCCGGAAGGGATCGCACAGATGAGCCGCGGCGTGCAGCGCAATCCGGTCGAGGTGAGCGTGGAGTCCCTGCACGAGGGGAGCGCCATCGAACAGAAGCTCTATGAAGTCCCCTTTGGTCAGCGCCTCGATGCCCTCACTTGGCTGCTGAGCCACTACCAGCCGAGCTCCTGCGTGGTGTTCTGCAACACCAAGCGCGCCTGTAACGACGTGGCCGACCATCTGGCTGCCAAGGGCTTCTCGGCGCTGGCGCTGAACGGCGATCTGGAACAGCGCGAGCGGGATCAGGTGCTGGTGCGCTTTGCCAACGGCAGCGCCACCATTCTGGTGGCCACCGATGTGGCGGCCCGTGGTCTCGACATTAAGGAGCTGGGCGCCGTCATCAACTACGAGCTGACCTATGATCCGGAAGTGCACGTGCATCGCATCGGCCGTACCGGTCGTGCCGGCCAGCAGGGTCTGGCTCTGAGCCTCTATCAACCGAACGAAGCCCAGCGCGTCAACTTCATCGAAGAGTACCAGCAGGCTCCGATGCCGCTGGGTGATCTCGACAGCATCGGCCGCGACATCAAGCCGATCGCTCCGCAGATGGTGACCCTCTCCATCGATGCGGGTCGCAAGACCAAGGTGCGGGCCGGTGACATTCTGGGTGCGCTGACTGGCGAAGGCGGCATTGCCGGTGCCGACGTCGGCAAGATCCAGATCTCCGAGCAGTACTCCTACGTCGCCGTGAAGCGCAGCGTGGCGAGCGCCGCCCTCAAGCGGTTGCAGGAAGGCAAGATCAAGGGGCGCAGCTACCGCGCCCGCAAACTGGGCTAAGGGCGATGGCGGGCAGCATCTCTGCCCGACTTGTCATGAACCACAGCACGGGCGCCTTTGCAGGCGCCTGTTTTTTATCGAAAATGTGCCATTCCGATGGCATGGACAACACAGATGAACAGAGAACCCCAAGCCGAAGTCAGCTGCCAGAACTGCGAAGCCTGCTGCTGCCGCCTCGAAGTGATGCTGTTTACCGATACCGGCGTACCGGATCGCTACGTGGACGAGATAGAGGGACAGGTGCCCGTGATGCACCGACTGGAAGATGGCTGGTGTGCGGCGCTCGACCGCAACACCATGATGTGCCGCATTTATGAAGTACGACCGCTGATCTGCCGTGAATTCGAAATGGGTGAACCCGACTGCGTTGACGAGCGGGACAAGTGGTTTATCAAGCTGGAGTGAACTTGGGCCAGGCAGGATGCGGGGTGGTCAAGCACCCGCTGGTTCGCAGGGAGTAGCTGTGAGCTGCTCCCCCAGCCACTGGATAGCGGCCGCCTCCTGCTCGAAGTAACGCACCGCCCGAAACGGCAGATCCTTGAAGATGTTATCCGCCAGATAGCGCTTGAAGCCCCCCACGAAGACCACCGCCAGAAACTGACAGCCACTCTCGGCACACCAGCCAAACTGGCGACGAAAACGGGCCAGCACCTCGGGCCCGGCCGCTTCGAACTCGGTCGCGACCTCGACAATCCCCCACGGGCGATCCACCAGTCCGGCCAGCTCGTGGCGAAAGCCCGCTTCATAGGCCATGGCCCCTGCCAGATTGAAGGGGCCACGCGGGCGGCAGATCAGCATCTGGCCCCTGCGCTCCATGTCGAATTGCCCATGTGGCTGCATGACTGCTCCCATTCCGTTACCACCACCGCCTGCAGATTGTTATCACAAGGTAATAATTTATAAAGAAAAGTCCAGCATCAAACAGGCTTCCCACAAAGTGTGCTCATCCCATCCGGCAAACCGCCATCGCCCTGTCAGCACACCATATCACCGCCATCCCGTACTGAACCGACCTCGAGATGTGTGATTGCAGTTAACGAAACGTTACTGCTATTATCCGCGCCGCCACAAACATTCCACCAGCCGAAAGGTTTACCCCCCCAACAAGGATGTGCAATGAAAAACAGGGACTCGAGTCATTACCAACGGATCTGGCGCTGGCACTTCTACGCCGGTCTCTTTGTCGCTCCTTTCCTGATCCTGCTGTCACTGACCGGGATCGTCTATCTGTTCAAACCCCAGCTCGACAACCTGATATACCCCGATCTGATGAAGGTCGCCCCCGCCAGCCAGACGCTGAGTGCCGACCAGCTGCTGGCCAAGGCGATGATGACCATGCCCGATGCCAGCCTGCGTAAATATCTGCCGCCTGCCGCTCCCGACCAGAGCGCCCAGTTCATCGTCAATCGGGGCGAACAGGAGCTGACCCTGTTCCTCGATCCTGCCAGCGGCGCCCTGCTCGGCACCATGGACAACAAGTGGAATCTGCAGGCGGTGGCCCGCTCCCTGCACGCCGACCTGCTGCTCGGCACCACCGGAGATCGGCTGATCGAGCTGGCTGCAGGCTGGGGACTGGTGTTACTGCTAAGCGGTCTCTACCTCTGGTGGCCACGCAAGGGGCCCGGGGTGAGCGGCATCCTCTGGCCCAGAGTAAGCCAGCGCGGACGCCTCTGGTGGCGGGATCTGCACGCCGTGGTTGGCTTTTGGGGCGCCGGTTTCCTGCTGCTGTTGCTGCTGAGCGGCATGACCTGGACCGGTTTCTGGGGCGATCAGTTTGCCGCAGTCTGGAACCGCTTCCCCGCAGCCATGTGGAACGAGGTGCCCAAATCGGCGCCACTGGCCCGCAGCCTGAATCAAGCCCACGAGCAGACCGTCCCCTGGGCGGTGGAGAACACCCCGATGCCCAGCTCGCAGCCGGTCGATGAGGCGCACGATCATGGTGCCATGAACCACGGCGAGCATGAGGGTATGGTGATGGCAAGCCAGCGCATTGCGCTGCAACAGGTGGTCGAGACAGCCAGTGAACGGGGCGTCAAACCGGGTTATAGCATCACACCACCGGTCGGTGAGAGCGGCGTCTACACCATCGCCCTGTTTGCCGACGATCCACGCAACGACGCCACCCTGCATATCGATCAATACAGCGGCAAGGTGCTGGCCGATGTGCGCTGGCAGGATTACGGCCCGGTCGCCAAGACGGTAGAGAGCGGCGTCATGCTGCACATGGGCAAGCTCTACGGCTGGCCCCATCAACTCGCCATGCTGATCATCTGCCTGATGGTGCTGATCAGCGCCGTAAGCGGCTTGTGGATCTGGTGGTGCCGCCGCCCGCAGGGCCGTCTCGCCGCGCCGCCGCTGCCCGCCAAACTCCCGCCGATGCGCGGTGCCATCGCCCTGCTGATCCTGCTGGGGATCGCCTTCCCGCTGGTCGGCGCCTCCATGGTTGTCATCTGGCTGCTGGATACCCTGATTTTCTCTCGTCGCCCCCTCAAGGTGGCGCGCGCCAGCTAAACCCGACGGCACAGCTGAAAAGAAAAAGGGCTCCCATCTCGGGAGCCCTGTTCATTGTTCGCCTTGGCGTTTGCGCCCCCCGTCAGGAGAGCGCCAACCCGATGGAGAGCAGCAGGCTGAACAGAAACGCGCTGATGGCGGTCTTTTTGAGCGCGCCGGTCAGCACCTCGCCATCGTAGCTCTCGCGCAAGGTGCGGGCCGCATCGCTAAGCGGCTTCATGGCAGGCAGGAAGATCCACGGCCAGAAACTGGCGGGCTGGGTCAGGATAAAGGCGATGGTCGCCAGCAGCGCCGCCCCCAGCAATACCCAGTGATAGGCGATGGCGCGGTTGCGGCCAAGACGTACCGCCAGGGTGATCTTGCCGCTGGCGGCGTCGGTCTCGATATCGCGCACATTGTTGATATTGAGCACGGCGGTCGCCAGCAAACCACAAGCGGTGGCGGGCAGCAGCAGATCCCACTCCAGACTCTTGGTGAAGAGGTAGTAGGAGCCGAGCACCCCCAGCAGACCGAAGAACAGGAACACCGAGATATCGCCAAACCCGCGATAGCCGTAAGGGGTCTTGCCCACGGTATAGGTCACTGCCGCAACGATGGCCGCGCCACCCAGCACCACAAATGCCAGGATCTGCAGCCACTGGCCACCGAAGGCGCAACCGAGTAACAGCAGGCCACTGGCCACCGCCGCCAGCGCGGTCAGCGCCATCGCCACGCACATCTGTTTTTTGGTGATAAGGCCGGAGACCACCGCCCGCTGCGGGCCGATCCGCTCGCCGTTGTCGGCGCCGGAGACCGCATCGCCGTAATCGTTGGCCAGATTGGAGAGGATCTGCAGCAGGATGGCTGTCAGTAGCGAGAGCGCCATGATGGTGCCATCAAAGGCACCACGACTGGCAGCCAGCCCCGAGCCCAGCAGGATGGAAGAGCAGGCGAGCGGCAGTGTTCGCAAACGCGCCGCCAGCAACCAAACAGAGAAGGTATTTGTCATATTGTGATGGCCAAACAATCGGATATTGATCGTGTTAAGGGTTATCGAACCGGATTTGGGTATACTTGGCCCCGGAGAGTGAAGCTCCCTCGGGCGATTTACATGGACGAATGGGCAGATAATATATAGGAAATCATCGCCCTTTGGCATAAACCTACGGCATCCTGCTACCGGATCGCTCGTTACTACCCGGCTCAGAAAAGAATCCATGTTGGCTCAGACCCATATCAAGCAACAACTGGACGCCCTGCGTCACAGCAACGTCAGCGGCTTCGTGCGGTTGCGAGTGGCAATCGAGATCCGCTCCTTTCTGGGCTGGCTCGCGGCGCAAACCCTCTATCCCCGCATCTACTGGCAGGCCCGTGGAGAGGATCGTCCCGAGTATGTCGCGCTGGGCGCCATCCATGAACTGACCGAGCCGCACGCCATCAAGCAGGTGTGTGCCAACGCCAGCCAGCATCACGACGACAGCCCCCGCTACTATGGCGGACTGGCGTTCGATCCGGCCCAATCCGGCTGGCAAGGGTTTGGCCCCTGCCGTTTCGTGCTGCCCCGCATCGAGCTGGTGCGCCGTGGCGAGTGCGTCAGCCTCTGCCTCAACCTCTGGCTGGATGACGACAATCTCGAGGCCGAACTGCAGGCCGCCGAAACCGCTCTCGATGCCCTGCACCCGGAAGCCCCGCTGCCCGCCCTGCAAAAGCAGCCCTGGCAGCGACAGGATTGCCCCGGCCCCGCCCAGTGGCAGACGCTGGTAGAGCGCGTCACCGCCCCCGATTTTCAGACCCACACTCCCAAGGTGGTGCTGTCGCGGGAGAGCGTGCTGACCAGTCCGAACCATGATGCGGATATCAATCCCTGGGCCATGCTCGACCAGTGGGCCCGCCACGCCCAGGACTGCTTCCACTTCGGTTTTCAATTCTCCCCCGAGCAGGCCTTTATCGCCTGTTCCCCCGAGCGGCTCTACCGCCGGGAAGGGAGCCACCTCTTTACCGAGGCGCTGGCGGGCACCATCCGCCGCTCCGGCGATGAGGAGGTCGATGCCCAACTGGCCGCAGAGCTGCTGGCCGACAGCAAGAACCGGCTGGAGAACCGGCTGGTGCACGCCGACATCCTGAGCAGGCTGGCACCGCTGGCCCACGATGCCACCCTGACCGAGCCGCGCATTCTCAAACTACGGCTGCTGCAACACCTCAAGTGCGATATCGAAGCCGAGCTCAAGCCTGGCGTCTGCGACTGGCAACTGCTCGACGCCCTCCACCCGACTCCGGCGGTGGGCGGCGCCCCGCGCGAAGCGGCGCTGGCCTTTATCCGCGAGTTCGAGCCCTATGAGCGGGGCTGGTACGCCGGAGCCTGCGGCATGTTGAGCCGGGAGACCTCGGAGTTTTCGGTCGCCATTCGCAGCGCCCGCATTCAGCCGGGCAGCGTCACCCTGTTTGCCGGTGCCGGCATTGTCGCCGGTTCCGAGCCTGTCGCCGAGTGGGCCGAACTCGACAACAAGATCGCCAATGTGCTCTCCCTGCTGGGATAGCCATGACCCCTTTTCAACCCGCGAGAGCCCCTATGCCCACCCGTAAAGAGCCTGCCAGCGAAGAGTTTGCCTGCCCCCCGTTTTCGAGCCAGCACGCCACCTTCAACCACGTCTGGTCCTCCCTCTTGCTGGAGGAGCTCTTTCGCCTCGGGGTGCGCGACATCGCGCTGGCCCCCGGCTCCCGCTCCGCGCCGCTGACCATGGCGGCCGCGGCCCATCAGGGCTTTCGCCGTCACCTGCACTTTGACGAGCGCGGTCTCGGCTTTATGGCGCTGGGGCTGGCCAAGGGGAGCAACCGGCCGGTGGCGGTGATCATGACCTCGGGTACTGCGGTGGCCAACCTCTGGCCCGCCGTGGCAGAGGCCCAGCTCACCGGCGTGCCGCTGATTATTCTCTCCGCTGATCGCCCTCCTGAGCTTATCGACAACGGCGCCAATCAGGCGATCGACCAGCAGGGGATCTTCGGCCGCTACCCCGTCTATCAGCAGAACCTGCCAAGCCCCACTCCGACCATTCCAGCGGCGTTTGTGCTGAGCTCGGTGGATCAAGCCTTGGCCAAACAGGCGCTCACTCCCGGGGTGGTGCACTTCAACTGCATGTACCCCGAGCCCCTCTACCCGGGCGAGCACTATCAGGATTTCGCCGACTATCTGGCCCCCCTCGGCAACTGGCTCGGCTCCCACAGGCCATGGAGCCCGTGGCAGCAAAGCGAGCCGAACTGCCCGCCGCAACCCGAGTGGAACGAATGGCAGCACAAGCGCGGGGTGATTGTGGCCGGACGGATCACGGATCCCGCACAGGCACAGGCGGTCGCCGCGCTGGCGGAGCAACTTGGCTGGCCGCTGCTGGCGGATCTGCAGAGCCAGATCCGCTTCGATAGCCGCAACCTCATCCACATGGATCTGGCGCTCAACGACCCTGAATTCGTCGCCGAGCTGGGCCGCGCCGAGGTGCTGCTGCAATTTGGCGCGCGGCTTATCTCCAAGCGGCTCAGCCAGTTCATCAAGCACCATCCATGGCAGGATTACTGGCTGGTGGATCCGCAACCGGCGCGGTTCGACCCCGACTACCGGCTGCGCAACCGGCTGCTCTGCAGTGCCAGCACCTTTGCTGCGGCCCATCCGGTCACCACCGTTCAGGCCCCCTGGCACCAGTTGGCCGAGCTGCAACACCATGCCAGCCAGCAGATCGCCGCTGCCTGCGAGCGCTTCTCGGAGCTCGGCATCTGCCATCGCCTCAATCACCTGATCGAAGGACAGCTGTTTGTCGGCAACAGCATGCCTGCCCGACTGATGGATATGCTCGGCGAAACGGGCAAGGGGCCGAGTCGGGTGATGACCAACCGCGGCGCCTCCGGCATCGATGGCCTGATCGCCACCGCCTACGGGTTTGCCCAATCGATCGAGCCGGGCAGCGATGAGCCCACCACTCTGCTGCTCGGCGATCTCAGCGCCCTGCACGATCTCAATAGCCTCGCCCTGCTCAGCAAGGCGAGCCGACCGCTGGTGGTGATCCTGCTCAACAACGATGGCGGCAGCATCTTCCGTATGTTGCCGGTGCCCACCGAAGGGGAGCTGCTGGAGAGCTACTATCGACTGCCCCACGGCCTCAGCTTTGAACATGCCGCCGCCATGTTTGGCCTCGCTTATCGCGCACCGACCACCCTGCCCGAGTTCGAGCACGATTACCGCGCCGCCCTCAAACATGGCGTTACCTTGATCGAGATCCGGGTACCGAGCGAGCAGGTAGCCGATGATCTCAAGGCACTGGGGGCCGCTATCCGTGGCAAATAAAGATGCCAATGTGCCGCTGGTGCTGCTGCACGGCCTGCTGGGGGATAGCGGCGACTGGCAACCGGTGATCGACCGGCTGCCCGCCATCCGCTGCATTGCCCTCGATCTGCCGGGTCACGGCCAGCATCACAATCTCAACGTCAGCGACTTTGAACAGAGCCACCAGTGGCTGGTTGCCGAGCTGGCCAGCCGCAATATTGAACGCTATCTGCTGGCGGGCTACTCGCTGGGGGGGCGACTGGCGCTCTATCACGCCAGCCGCGAACCCGCCGGGCTGCAGGGGCTGCTGCTAGAGAACTGCCACCCGGGGCTACCGGCCAGTGAACGGGCCGCACGCATCCAGCACGATGAACTGTGGGCGCAGCGCTTTGAGCGTGAGCCCTTGGCTGACGTGCTGGCAGACTGGTATCGGCAAGGGGTGTTTGCCGATCTCGACGACGCGGCCCGCGCCCGCCAGATCGCCCGCCGCCTTGGCAATGATGGCAAGGCCATCGCAGCCATGCTGCGCGCCACCTCGCTCGGCAAGCAGCCGGATCTCGCCCCCTGGCTCATGCGGTGCCCGCTGCCGGTCACCTGGGTGAGTGGCAAGCGGGATCACAAATTCCATCAGCTGGCTTGCCAGCTGGCGAGTCAACATCGCAAAATCAACCACTTGGTGCTGGAGGGCGGCCACAACCTGCACGCCCATCAGCCAGAAACCTTTGCCCGACTCCTCGCGGAGTGGGTCAACCAACAAGAAGAGACGAGTCATGATTGAAGCAATGACGGAAGCTGAACTGTACGCACCTGTTCAACATGCCGGGATTGCTCAACGCTGTGCTCAACTCTTTGCTCAACTCGGTGCTCAACTGCGCTCGACCAGATCAGAAGGAAAAAACCATGATTGAAGCAATGACCGAAGCGGAACTGTACGCTCCTGTTGAGTGGCAGGATTGCTCCGCCGGTTACGAGGACATCCTCTATCACAAGTCCGGCGATGGCATTGCCAAGATCACCATCAACCGTCCCCAGGTCCGCAACGCCTTCCGTCCCCGCACCGTCAAAGAGATGCTGCAGGCACTGGCCGATGCCCGTTATGACGATCATATCGGCACCATCATCCTGACCGGTTTTGGCGAAAAAGCCTTCTGTGCCGGCGGTGACCAGAAGATCCGTGGCGACTACGGTGGATACCGTGATGACGAGGGGACTCACCACCTCAACGTGCTCGACTTCCAGCGCGACATCCGCACCTGCCCGAAACCGGTCGTTGCCATGGTGGCCGGTTACGCGGTCGGTGGCGGTCACGTGCTGCACATGATGTGTGATCTGACCATCGCCGCCGACAACGCCCAGTTTGGCCAGACCGGCCCGAAAGTGGGCTCCTTCGACGGCGGTTGGGGGGCTTCCTACATGGCCCGCATCGTCGGCCAGAAGAAAGCCCGCGAAATCTGGTTCCTCTGCCGCATGTACGATGCCCAGCAAGCCCTCGATATGGGTCTGGTCAACACCGTCGTGCCGTTGGCGGATCTGGAGCGCGAAACCGTGCGCTGGTGCCGCGAAATGCTGCAAAACAGCCCGATGGCGCTGCGCTGCCTGAAAGCGGCCCTCAACGCTGACTGTGATGGTCAGGCGGGCTTGCAGGAGCTGGCAGGCAATGCCACCATGCTGTTCTACATGACCGAAGAGGGTCAGGAAGGCCGCAACGCCTTCAACGAAAAGCGTCGCCCCGACTTCTCCAAATACAAGCGGAATCCCTGATGACACTAGCCCTGTATCGCTATCAACTGCCTTTTACCCAGCCACTGACCTTTCACGGCAAGGTGGAGGTGGCGCGAGAGGGGCTGTTGGTGCGCATCAACGACGGCTGGGGGGAGATTGCCCCCCTGCCCGGCTTCTCGAAAGAGAGCCTGCAACAGGCAGAGGCGGAAGCCCTTGCCGCGCTGGCGGTCCTGGCTGCTGGCGACACCCCGAACCCCGTGCTGCCGTCGGTGCAATTTGGCCTCGACTGCGCGCGCCGGACATGGCCCGAGCAGCGCAACCCGCTGCCGGAGCCCTATCCCCTCATTCAAGGCTCCCCCCAGGAGCTGCTGCGCAACTGGAAAGAGTGGCTGCACCGCACGCCCAGCAAGGCCAAGCTGAAGGTGGCACGCTACCCGATGCGTGACGAGCTGGCGCTGATCCGCCTGCTGTGCGATCGGGTGCCCTCCCTCAAGCTGGTGCTGGATGCTAACCAGGGCTGGACCCGCGAGGAGGCGTGGACCTTCTGTGGCCACCTCGACCCTAATCGCATCGAGTATCTGGAAGACCCCTGCGCCGACTTTGCCGACATCGCCTTTGTCGCCAACCGTACCGGCATGCCGGTGGCGCTGGACGAGCTGCTGGCGCAGGGCAAGCCGTGGGAGCCGATCCCGCAACTACGTGCGCTGGTGCTCAAACCCACCCTGCTCGGTTCGCTGGCCAACTGCGAAACGCTGATCGCCCGCGCCCGCGAACTGCGGCTCAAGGTGATCATCTCCTCCTGCTTCGAATCGGATCTGGGCCTGAACCAGCTGTTCCATCTGGCGGGCGAATGGGCACCGGAACAGGCCCCAGGCCTCGATACCCGCCGCTGGATGGCGGGCAATCTGCTGGGGGAAGATGGCAAACCAGATCTGAGCCGACTGGAGAAACTGTATTACCGTGATTGACCCCTCACGCTCACCAGAACAGACGCCTTGCCCGGTACGCCACCGGGCAATCACCACCCCGAACCGCATTGCCATCCACGCCGCCTCGCCCCTCAGTTATCGCCAGCTCGATGCCCGCCTCAACAGCCTGTGCCAACAGCTGGAACAGGCTGGGGTGCGCCGTGGCGATCATCTGGCGGCGGTGGTGCGCGGGTCGCTGGAAGATGTGCTGCTGGCCTGGGCCTGCGTGCGCAGCGGCATCATCTTCTGTCCACTCAATCCCGCCTTTCCCCTTGAAAAGCAGCGCGAGCTGGCGGTGCAACTCGATGCCAGCGCCTTCTGGTCGGCAGGGGAGATACCGGCAGGCAACTGGCAACCCTTGCAGCTCGACTTCGCACGCGACCTGCCGGCAAGCGAGGAAACATGGCCGCTAGAATCGACCCAGCTCAACAACATGATCCTCACCTCCGGCTCCAGCGGTACGCCGAAAGCGGTGGTGCATCGGCTCTGCAACCACCTTGCCTCGGCGCGCGGCTCTGCCACCCTCATTCCCCTCGATGAGAGGTCCGGCTGGCTGCTCTCCCTGCCGCTGTTCCATGTCGGCGGCTACGCCATCCTGTTTCGGGTCTTTCTGGCGGGTGCCACGTTGGTGCTGGATCAACGTGAACGCCCCCTCAAGGAGCGGCTGGAGTGCCAGCCCATCACTCATCTCTCGTTGGTGCCAACCCAGCTCTGGCGCCTGCTGGCTGAGGGTTTTGACCCCGCACGAACCCGCCTGCGCGAGCTGCTGCTCGGGGGCGCCGCCATCCCGCAACCGCTGGTGAAGCGCCTCTGCGCCATGGGGCTCGAACCCAAGGTGAGTTATGGTCTCTCCGAGATGGGCAGTCAGGTCTGTACCGCTATCCCCGGCGATGCAGGCGTAGTTGGCAAACCGCTACCGGGACGGGAAGTGTGTATCAGGGAGCAGGAGATCTGCGTGCGCGGCGCCACCCTGTTTGCCGGTTACTACCGAGATGGCGAGCTGGAACTGCCCCTCGATGACGAAGGCTGGTTTCATACCCGCGACAAGGGGAGGTTCACTGCCGCAGGGGAACTGGTTGTAGAGGGGCGGCTCGATAACCTCTTTATCTCGGGTGGCGAAAACATCCAGCCCGAAACCATAGAGCAGCGACTGGTGGATCACCCCGCTGTCGCCCAGGCGCTGGTGGTGCCGGTGCCGAGCGACGAGTGGGGGCAACGCCCCGCCGCCTTTATCGACTGGCACGGCGAACCGGTTCCCTACTCCGAGCTGGCAGCCTGGATCCGCAACACCCTGCCCGGCTTTATGGTGCCCGACCACTGGCTCCCCTGGCCCGATCTTGGCGGCAATCTCAAGCCCTCCCGCCAACTGCTGGGCAAGGTAGTCCGACAACAGACCACTCGGGTACGACAAGCTGAATGAGATCGGACTCACAATTTACCGATCTTCTTTGAAAACAAAAAAGAAACATGTGAGTCCTCACTGCGGCGCCAACCCACGATAATTCGATCAGACTCAAAAAGTCACCATCTTATTGATTTATCTGATTTTTAATTGGCAATTGATATCCCTTTGGAACTGTTTAAATTGCCTTGCGATTACTCGCAAGACAATACACAAACAAAAACAAAGGGATAAAAATGAACCGTTCGGGTACCGGGTGGCTGCTGCTGGCAGGCCCCCTGCTTTTGGCGACATCCTCGGCGCAAGCCAACTACTCCCCCAATGACTGGCGACAGTATCAGCTGACTGGCGAATCGAGCCGGCAACTGGCCGCTCGCATCACCGAGATCACCTACGAACTCAAGGCGCGCAGCAGCAACGCCCCCTATCAGCAGCTTAGGGTATACCGTCGCTTCGACTGGCAGAGCAGCGATCTCGCTGCACTGGCCGAACAGCAGTGTGGCGAGCCGCAGCTCAAGGTAGATGCGGGCTGGCAGATCCGCTTCGTGCGCTGTGAAGATCGGATTCCGGCGGGCAAGCTCATTCCCGCCAGCAGTTATGACTTTGGTTATGGCCTCAAGCAGGGTCGCTGGGAGCAGCTGACGGGCACGCCGACCGCCCAGCGCCAAGATCGTCTGCCGCTGCCGCAAGCCATCATCCTGGGCCAGAGTGAAAGGGAGCTGGATCGCTGCGAACTCAACGCGCAGGGCCGCTGCGCCGAGTCGGAATGGCACTATCAGCCGCAGGATTGGCAGCAGTTGCAGGTACTTGAAGAGACCCCGAGCGAGCGGGATGGCCGGTTGGAGCAGATCTTCTTCCGTCTGCAACCGGTGGCAGGCAGTCAGGCTGCCGCTCAGGTCAGCGAGATCCACGTCTGGCGCCGCTATCAGTGGCAGCTGGATCAGCTCACGCCTCAGCAGGAGTGTGATGAGCCGCAGGAACGCAAGGAGGGGAGCAACACCATCCGCTATCGCATCTGCCGTCAGGTGATCCCCGCTGGCAGCGAGGTTCAGGTAACGTTGCAAGATAGCGGCTACCAATACCCGGTCGCTGGCGGCGAGTGGCAACCCCTGCCAGAGATCAAAGAGTGGCAGGAGAGCCGGGTGCTCAATCGCCCCATCGTGCTAGCCAGCAAGGAGGATCAGCTGGAGTGCCGCCGCGCCAACGGTCGTCTCTGCTCCGAGCTCGAGCAGCCCGATGTGGATCTGCTCAACAGCGATGCCGCCAAACTGGTAGCCGACGTGAGCGGCCAGAACAGCCCTGCCTGGCAGGCGGATTACGGCCACGATGATGCCAAGCTGATGGCGGTGGTGCGCGGCATGCGTGCCCTACTGGCGGCCAACCAGCCGACCCATCCGGCAATGGACAAGCTGCTCTACTATGTGCGCGCCCATAACTACCATGGCGGCGTTGGCAAGGAGAGTGATCAGGCCGCCCGGGCACTGGCCGGGGTGATGATTGATCTGCTTAACCACCCATTGCTGCTGGGAGCTGAACCACAGGATCAGGCTGGCACAGTGCTGGAAGCCTGGAGCGTGGCGGCGCAGGGACAACTTGGGCAAGCCGCCTTCCGCCAGAGTGCCGCCCCCATGCTGGCCCAGCTCAACCAGGCGCTCGGCTATGCGGTGCAACATGCGGCGCAGATCAATGGCCACAAACCCTGGGCCGATGGTCTGTTCGAGCTGCTCAATCTGGTCGATCAGAGCGCCTCTTATGGTCAGCAGGCTGACTTCAGCGCAGTTGTGCTGCAACAGGAGGCGGCATTGCGCCAGAGCCTGCTGCAACTGGGCCTGAGCGAGCTGGCCCTCTGGAAACAGCGCGATGGCTCACGGGATCTGTTTATCTTCAACAACATCCTCGATGCCCATAGCCGTCTCTACCAGATGATGCGCTACCTCCATCACACCAGCCCGGATAAGGCGATCGCCTATCGCCAGCAGCTGGATCGCGATGTCATCGCCATCATGCGCCAGCAGGGGCTGATCCCGGGTGGCCAACATCCGGCCGCCATGCTGGAAGAGGTCTCCCTGACTCTCTCCAGCTACTACCTCACCTACACGGATCGCACCAGCGAGGCCTGTGTCAGCGGCGAGTTCGCCGGGCTTTGTACTCCGATCCGCATGGAGGAGATCCTGCCGTTCGAGCACACCTGCTCACCCACCCTGCGTCTGCGCGCCCAGGATCTGACTCAGGCTCAGGCCGAAGGGATCTGCCGCGAGCTGGGTGACGAGGAGCAGCGCTTCCACCAGCAGATGGAAACGGGCGAGCAACCGGTGGCCGATGATCACAACGAGGCGCTGGAGCTGGTGATCTTCAACTCCTCCGCCGACTGGGGCCGCTACGGCAGCGCGCTGTTTGGCGTCTCCACCGAAAATGGCGGCATCTATATCGAGGGGGATCCGGCTCGCCCCGGCAATCAGGCCCGCTTCTTCGCCTATGAGGCGGAGTGGAAACGCCCCACCTTCCAGGTGTGGAACCTGCGCCACGAGTACGTTCACTATCTGGATGGCCGCTTCAACCAGTACGGCAGCTTTGGCCACTATCCGCTCAACCGCACCACCTGGTGGGCCGAGGGGATTGCAGAGTACATCGCCCACGGCCAGTGCTTTGCCCGGGGTCTGGATAACGTGGCAAACCGCCCCGCCAACCAGCGCCCGACACTGGCGGCGATCCTCCACCTCGATTACGAGCAGGGGGGCGAGATGGTCTACTCCTGGTCCTATACCGTGCACCGCTTCCTCAACGAGACCGGTCGCGGCGCCAGCTGGCTGGCGCTGGCACAGGCGCTGCGCAATCCGGATCGGCAGCAGGCGATGAGCGACTTCGAAGGGGAGCTGGACCGGCTGATCGCCAACGACAGCGACGCTTATCAGGCGTGGCTCGGCCGGGATCTGCTGCCCTGGTGGCAAACCAACAAGGAGTCAGACGCCTGCAAGGGCAACGACTCCGCCCACTGATAGACCTCAAACAAAAAGAGGGGCTGCCACCGCAGCCCCTCGCGTTATCCTCCCGCTCGCCCGGCCTCGCCTGCGACAACCTCTGCCCGAATGAGCGGCCCGCCCGTTATCAAGCCTGACGCCAGCGGCCGAGTTGTAATAGAATGCCGAAAGCCATTCCCAACTTCAGACCCTGACCGCACCGCGCATGAAGAAGTTTGCCAAGATCCTCCTCGCCTGCCTCGTTTTGCTGCTGGCCCTGATTGCCATGCTGCTGGGCTACAGCGAGTGGATCGTCTCGGATGCCCGCCACTATACCCACGACAAGGTGGACGAGGTGCCCTACAACCGGGTTGCGGTGGTGCTGGGTACCTCCAAATATCTCTCCGGTGGCGGCCCCAACCACTACTTCAAATACCGCATCAAGGCGGCGGCCGAGCTCTACAACAATGCCAAGGTGGACTTCATCATCGTCTCCGGTGACAACGCCACCGTGCAGTACAACGAACCACGCCAGATGCGCCGCGCCCTGATCAAGGCGGGCATCCCCGCCTCCGCCATCTATATGGATTTCGCCGGATTCCGCACCCTCGACTCAGTGGTTCGCGCCAGGGAGGTATTCGGTCAGGATCGCTTTACCGTGGTCTCACAGGGCTTTCATAACGAGCGGGCCATTTTCATCGCCCGCCATTTCGGTATCGATGCGGTCGGCTTCAATGCCGAGGATCCCAGCGCCTATCAGGGGATCCGCACCCGGGTGCGGGAAGTCTTTGCCCGCCTGATGGGTCTGCTCGACCTCTATGTACTGGACAAGGGGCCCAAGTTCCTCGGAGCACCGGTGCCCATCGGTCTGCCTGTGCCTTGCCACTCGCTGAGCACCATCGGCAGCCTGCAACCCTGCCTCAAACAGCCCAAACCGGCGGTGGATAAGACCAAGCCTGCGGCGGTATCTGCAGCGGTTGCCACCGAGTCGGCCACTCCGGCTATCTCGGCTGCGATTGAACAAGTCACTGCAGCTGCATCCGCAGCGGCAACCACTGAACCGGTCACCCCCGCCAAACCCGCGGCAGAAACCGCCGCCAAGATGCCCAGCGCGGCCTTGCCCATATTGCCGGTGGGCTCTTCAGCCGCCAGCGCCAGCACTGCCGCACCATAAACAGACGACCCGCCAACTGGCGGGTCCTGTTATTGCAGCGTGGATTGTGGCAGCCAATTTGAACTGCTCATCCTGGCCCATCCCCTGTGGCTATGTCAGCCGCGCGCCGCCTGATAGCGGCGGGCCACTTCGGCCCAATCCACCACCTGATAGAAGGCCGCGATATAGTCAGGACGCTTGTTCTGGTACTTGAGGTAATAAGCGTGCTCCCACACATCCAGCCCCAGGATCGGGGTATGGCCATGCATCAGGGGACTATCCTGATTGGCACTACTCTCCACCTGCAATCTGCCCGCCTTGTCCACCACCAGCCAGGCCCAACCGCTGCCAAAGCGGCTCAGGGCAGCCTGAGTGAAAGCCTGCTTGAAGGCATCGAATCCCCCCAATTCCCGCTCGATGGACAGCGCCAGCTCACCACCCGGCTCACCGCCCCCCTGCGGGCTCATCACCAGCCAGAACAGGGAGTGGTTGGCATGACCGCCGCCATGGTTGCGTACCGCCCCCTGCAAGGCGGCTGGCAGGCTGTCGAAGCGGCGCAGCAGATCCTCAACCGGCAGTGCGGCCAGCTCGGGCGCGGCTTCCAGCGCGACGTTAAGGTTGTTGATATAGGTCTGGTGATGACGGCTATGGTGGATCTCCATGGTCAGGGCATCGATATGGGGTTCCAGTGCGTCGTAGGCATAGTTCAGGGCTGGCAGGGTATGACTCATGATGACCTCTGTTCGGATTAATGGAGCCGGGATGAGGGCTCGCTCTGGCACAGGCAGTGACCGAGCGAGCGCATGATCGCGGCGTGGCTGCCGTGGCGCTGTACGAACGTCAGCAACTCGGCACGGGTAGTGCGGGTATGGCGCAAAGCGGCCTCTCGCAGGCGGGAGGAGCAAGCGGGGGAGTAACAGGTCGCCAGCAGGCAGTCGTGCACATAGCAGAGCAGGTCGGCGGCGCGATCGGGCAGAGTCATGGCCACCAGCAGATCCGCCAGATTGTGGTGGGCCACCACCAGCGCCGCCACCGCCTCGTCAGCATCGTGCCACTGCACCAATTGCTGACGAGCCAGCCAGAGCGCCTGCTGATAATGGGCCAGCGCCTGATGGTACTCGCCGCAATCAAACAGCCGGTTGCCCTCTCTGGTCTGCTGCTTCCAGTGGGTCATACTGCTGCCACCTTCGGTCGACTCGACCCACCCCTTCACCCAGGTTGCTGTCATACGCTTCACACCAACAAATGATAATAATTATCATTACATGAATCATATCCGGGAGACAAGGGGTGTGGGGATCGCAGCAAACAACCAAAACAGCGCGGCCACTCCTTGGCAAGGAGTGGCCGCTTGAGGCAACCGGTCAGAAGATGCGACCGGTCAATGGCAAGTTAATGTCAGGTCAGATGTTGTTGGCTGGCGAGGGCGGGGCGATCCCCAGCAGCATATGATCCATCATCCCCACCATGCGCCCTATCTCCGGTTTGGTGATGGTATCGTTGGCCCCCAGTTGCAGCGCCTTCTGGCGGTTGTCATCGCTCATCAGGGAGGAGAACATCACGATGGGCATCTCCTTGTAGGAGGGGGTATCCCGCAGTCGCTTGAGCAGGTGCATGCCATCCATGCGCGGCATCTCCACATCGGTGATCACCGCATTGACGAAGCCGGAAACCGGCATCTTCTCCTCCTGCGCCAGACGATCGAAATCCGTCAGCATCTCCAGCCCTTCCCCCCCGTCCTTGGCCGTTATCACGTTGTAGCCGGCGGTACGCAGGGTGGTCTCGATCATCTTGCGGATAAAGGCCGAGTCGTCCACCACCAGAATGGTCTTGCCCTGACGCAGCGCCATCATGCGATCGTCGATGAGCACCTTGCGATCCTGGGTGACGTCGTACTTCTCCATGCTGAGTTCGGGGTTGATGTCGGCGATGATCTTCTCGAAATCGAGGATCATTATGAGGTTGCCATCGCGCCTGACTACCGCCACCACGCAGTCGTTCTCTCCCGCTTCCAGAAACTGGCTGGGGGACTCCACATCCTCCCAGGAGACCCGGTGAATCCTGCTGACGCTGTCGATCAGAAAGCCGTTGGCCATCTTGTTGAAGTCGGTGACGATCACCACCTTGTGGCTGGGGTCAGGGTTGGTCTTGATGCCGAGCCAACCGGCCAGATCCACCAGCGGGATCAGGCGCTCCCGCAGGGAAAAGACCCCCACCATATGGCGCTGGGCATTGGGGTAATCGGTGGTTTCCGGCACCCGGATCACCTCGCGCACCTTGGCGACGTTGATCCCGTAGTAGGCGATCTTCTCTCGCCCGTCCGGCAACTGCTTCTTGAGGTGAAACTCGATGATCTCAAGCTCGTTGGTGCCGCTTTCGGTCAGGATAGATTTACGCTCTTCCCCATCTTTGGACATCATGGTGACTCTCATTCTGGTTGCGCGGGCAGCAGACCGCTGCGGTTTTCTCTCAGTATAGGAATGGAATGCACTCTGCTGCGCTGATCCGGTCAAGAATGCAGCTATAACCGCTTGATCCGCGAGGCCGGAGGGCTCGTACCAGCCTATCAGGAAAATTGCGGTGCGATGGAGAAGGCCATCACAGCGTCACAAGGAGAGGGATCATGAATGAGAGCGTGCTCGTGATTGGGGCTGGCGGCGGGATCGGGGCGGCGCTGGTCGCACAATGGCTGGCAACCGGCACAACCCGGGTCATCGCCATCAGTCGTCAACCCGCACCTGCGGGCCTCTCGTCGCCAGATCTTCACTGGCTATGTTGTGATTACAGCGATGAGCAGATGGCAGCTGCGGTAGCCCGCATCGCGGAATTGGCGCCGAGACCGCATCGGGTGGTGATCTGCAACGGCATGCTGCATCAGGGGGAGATCCAGCCAGAGAAACGGCTCGAAGCACTCAATCTCGCTGTCATGACCCGCCTCTACCAGACCAACGCCTTGCTGCCGCTGCGCTGGATCAGCCAGTTGTTACCGCTGTTTGGCCGCGAGCCTTGCACTCTGGCGGTACTCAGTGCCCGAGTCGGCAGCATTGGCGACAACCGAGCAGGCGGCTGGTATGGCTATCGCGCATCCAAGGCCGCCCTCAACATGCTGCTCAAGTGTGCCGCCATCGAGCTGGCCAGGCGGGCCACAGGCGTCAAATTGCTGGCCTTCCATCCCGGCACCGTGGATACCCAACTCTCCCGCCCGTTTCACGCCAATGTACCGGCGGGAAATGTGCAGAGTCCCGAGCTGGTAGCCGACCATCTGATTAACCTGATGAACCGGCTGCAACCGGATGGCGAGCTGAGCTTTCTCGACTGGCAGGGCAAACCTATCGAGTGGTAGGGGAACCCAAGAGACGTGCCAGCAGTGCCCGCAAGCTCTTGATCACGGCGGGCTTGCCTGCCAGCTGCAATCTCGCAGCAAGTCTTCCCCAGTCGGCATATTGCCAGATGGTGGCGATCAGCAGATGGCGCTCGGCAGGGGTGAGCGAGGCCAACACATCCAGATGTCGCGCCAGCCATAGCTGCAGGCTGGCTTGGCTTAGCTCGAACGGCTTGTGATGCAGGGCAAAGCATTCAATATCGTCGAGCTCGAACTCGCCAAGCTCAGTTGCGGTGACGGTACTGCCTTGCAGAGATTGCCATACCAGCTCGGGATCCAACGCGCTCAACTCACCAGCCAGCAAGGTCGGCAGCTGGCGTACGAAACGCTGCTGCCACTGATCCAGCTCGGGCTCATGCTCGGGTTTCAGCGCTTTGAGCAGCAGGGCTGCGTGGCAGCCGCTGGCGGCATCCCGTTGCAAACCGATGCGCAGCACCGTCAGTCCTGCCTTGCGCCAGAAGGGGAGCAGGTCGGCGCTGGCCGAAAAAGCCGAGCCCAGGTAGTCGATACCAATCTGGCGATAGTGCTCCTCAAGCTTGCCAAGCAGCAGCGAACCCAGCCCATGGCGATGCAGCTCGGGGTGGATGGCGATACGCATCACCCGGGCGTAACTGCGCGCCCCCGCCGTTTTGAAACCGGCGTGGGCCAGCAGCGACTGGGGCAGCAAATGGCCGCGCGGGCGGCGGCGCCCTGCCCAGATCGCCTCGGCGAGTTCGGGTTCGATTTCCCCTTCCCGCGCCACCAAGGCCACACCCAGCAGGCTCTCGTCCTGCTCCAGCAGATGGATGTCGAGATCCGGGCTCTCCAGCAGCGACCTGAGATCGCTCGGCGTGGTTTGGTAGTGGGCCAGCACCAACAGGCCGAACAGCTGGTTGAGCAGCGCCTCGTCACTCGACAGCGCCTCTTGGCTGACCAGACGCCAGCTCGGGCTGGTCGGTGGCATGGGAGTTGCGACTTCGGCATTGAGGCCGAGCAGGCGGAAAATCAGCGGCTCCAGCGGATCGTGCTCACTCCAGCGGATCGGTTCGCCCAGTTGGATCTCCTGCCAATCCGGCGTTTGGCTATCCAGCACTCGCTTGAAGCGCAGGTGAAAACCACGTCCTGTTCCCTCGTAACCGTGCTCAGTGGTGGCAAACACGATACGGCTGTGACGGGCCAGCATGGCCTCGAGCAGCGGGGTCGGAATGGCGGCCGCTTCATCCACCAGCAGCAGATCGGGATTAATCGCCTCGTGCACCAGCCGATCAGGAGAGCAGTAGCTCAGCCCGGTTAGCTGCTCCGGCGTGGTATCTAGCCCGCGAGCTGCGTGGGCAAACAGGGTCGCCACCGTCGCCTGTGAGGGGGCCGTCACCACTATGTTCAGCCCGGGCTGCTGGCGCAGCAGCTCGGCGGCGGCCAGCCCCAGCAGCGCACTCTTGCCACGGCCGCGGTCGGCACTCAACACCAGCGGCCGGCGGCGATGACCGTGCAACACCTTGTGGATGGCGGGCAGCGCCCGGGCCTGATCGCAGCTCAACGCACGCTCCGGCCCAATCGGTTGCCACGGCTGCGGGCAAACCGGCAGCTCCAGAGAGAGGGCCGGATCGCCAGTTAGCAGCCGCACCAGCCGGGCGATAAAGCCGTGACCGGCCCGGCTTACCTCCTCCTGCTGGGCCACCAGCCTAACCCGGTCGGGATCCGGCCATGCGGGCCAGATCTCTCTGGGCGGCGTCAGCAGCAACAGCAAGCCACCGGCGCGCAAGGTGCCTGCCAGCGCCCCGAAGGCGTCGGGGTGAAAACCGCTGAAGGCGTTGAACACCAGCGTGTCGCACTCCTGACCGAGCCGCTGCAGCGCCTTGGCGGCGGGTTGCGGGGCATAACACTCAGGCCCAGCCCCCAGCCAGAAGATGTGCTCACCGAGCAGGGATTGGGCGCGGGCAATGCACTCGGCCTCCTCCCCCTCCAGCCAGATCAGGCGCCGCTCACCGGCGCGGGCCAGCGCCTCGCGCAGCCGGTTGACCTCTTGTGGCGTCATGAAGCCGCGCTGTCAACCGGTTTGCGGGGTTCGAACATGCGCTCCCCCATCTGATCGATAAAGGTGTGGGACTTCTGCACCATGAAACGCTCGGCATCGGCCGGATTGGCAAACAGATCGGAGCGGATGAAACGGTGGGTTTGCAGCACCCCATCCAGCTCCTTGGTGATGCGGCCCGCCAACCGGTACTGGCCCCCTTCCGCCATGGGCTCGGGGTAGATGAGATAGCCGGCATATTCGGTGGGAGTGACTTCAGGCGCCTTGGTCGGCTCGCCCCCGAACAGGGCGCTGAACAGTTTCTTGAGCATGGTGATCTCCTCTGGTTGCCAGCATTGTCCCCAAGGGGTTGCACAGTGGCAAGCAGGGGATCTTATTACCAATAGTTATTTGCATCACGAACCATTCTCATTTAGATTTCACTGCATTCCACAAGAGGTAACCATCATGTACGTCTGTTTGTGCCGCGGCATCACAGATACCCAGATCCGCAAGGCGGTGCAGTCAGGTAACAGCGAATTCCGCCAGCTCAAGCAGTCGCTAGAGGTGGGCGCCCAGTGTGGCAAATGCGTGCGAATGACCATGGAGATCATCGCCGCCGAGCTCGACACAATGGAGCAGGAACAATCCGTGCTCTACTACGAGGTGGCCTGACCCGGCCCCACCCTCTTCTGATTTGACCCGCCAGCAGGGTCACCCTTCCTCTCGGGCGAGCTGACTCGCCAGACCTCTTGTTGTCACTTTTCTGGACTAAGCTCTAACGATCGAAGCCTCAGGCACGAACCAAGGAGCACTGTCGATGAAAGGAGATCCCAAGATCATTGTCCACCTCAACAAGGTGCTGGCCAATGAGCTGATTGCCATCAACCAATACTTCCTGCACGCCCGCATCTACGATGACTGGGGCCTCAAGGCGCTCGGGCACAAGGAGTATCACGAGTCTATCGATGAGATGAAACACGCCGACGAGCTGGTCAAGCGGGTGCTGTTTCTCGAAGGGCTGCCCAACTTGCAGGATCTCGGCAAGCTGCGCATCGGTGAGACCGTCGAAGAGATGCTGCGCTGCGACCTGTCGCTGGAGATGGATGCCATCCCCGATCTCAGGGTCGCCATCGCCTATGCCGAGTCGGTGCAGGACTACATCAGCCGCGACCTGTTCCAGGAGATCCTGGAGGATGAGGAGGAGCATGTGGACTGGCTGGAGACCCAGCTCGATCTCATCGATCGCATCGGGCTGGAGAACTACCAGCAGTCGCAACTGCACCACGGTTCATCCTGAATAGTTATGGCATGAAAAAACGGTTAAAAAACCCGCTCAGGCGGGTTTTTTAATGTCTGGCTGCATAGCTTTTCACACCACTTATCAGCATGAAAAATAAGCGTATTTTTGCTATTCAGGTCGCAAAAACAGACGCCGAGTAGTTGCACTATTGGGGCCCCTCACAGGGACACACAATAACAACATGTGAAAGGACTACATCATGCACTTCCTACCCAACAAGCTCGCGCTAGCCTGCGCCATTGCCCTGTCTCTTGCCGCCTGCAATGACAACAGCTCGAACGCACCTGCAGATCCCGCAGCCACCAAAGCATCCCTGATGCAGACCATGGATGAGGCTCTGCGCGAGAGCCAGGCGCTCGACCCCTACGGTTTTGCCATCGATGCCGCCAGCATCGCCAAGCGCAAGGCACTCGACAGTTCTCTGCTCAAACGGCTGGATGCCCTGGATCCCTCGGTGCTAAGTGAGCGGGATCGGCTGTTCTACGACATGATCCGCTGGGACTTGCAGATCAATCTTGAAGGGTACGATTTACCCCAATCCCAGATCCCGATCCATCACTTCCGCAACCGTGTGGTGGATCTGGCAGATGACGTTGGCGCAGCCCCTGCCAGCGGCAAAGCAGCTCGCACCGTCAGCGGTGACTTCGACTATTTCGAGCACAGCTCGGCCGACCGGGTGGAACCGGGTGATGGCGCATGGCGACGCGATCTCGACCGCACAGACACAGCTCCGGCACTTGCAATGGCAACCCGGGCAAAGACAACAATGACCCCGCAGGCCTGGTACCAGGAACACCTCACCTGGCTCAAGGCATATGATGCCTATCTGGCCGAGGTGAAACACCAGTTCGAGCAGGCCAGTGTTCAGGGCAACACCTTGCCTGATGAGCTGGTAGACCGGCTGCTGGCCCAGCTCAACAGCAAGCTGGATGGCGACATGCTCGCTGGCGCCTACCTCGGCTGGCAGCAGTTGCCGGGGGATGCCGATGCCACACTGCGAGCAGACTACAAAGCCGTGTTGGACAGCATCAACAGCCGTTATCTGGCGCTGCGCGACTATCTGGATTACCAGCATGGCGGCGCCTATGCAGTGCGCCTGGGTAGTGGCGAGTGTGACGACGGTTTCTGTGGCATGACCAACGGGCGCGACTGGTATCGCTGGCTGCTGAAGAAGCACACCACCACCAATATGACACCGGAACAGGTTCATGAGCTGGGATTGAGCGAGGTAGAGCGGATCTTCGGTGCCATGGTCAAGGTGTGCCACACCGTTGGCAAGTGCGACAACGAAGACGTGGCCCAAAGCAAGCAGAGCGGCCAGATCTACGCCTTCTTCCGCTATCTGAACGAGCCTGCCTTCTTCTATCAGAACCCGCTGGCACTCTGGTCGGCTGGCCTCAACCCGGACAACGCGGCCGGTGCGACCCTGAACGGGCCGCAGCAGCAGGCACTGGCCGAACACGAGCGGGCATTGCAGGAGTACAACGTCTTCAAGAGCAAGGCGGCGCTGGTGCTGCCGGACTTCTTCGATGCCGAGCGCACCATTCCCAAGCTCGATTACGAGGTGGTGCCCGTCTCCTATGAAGATGCGCCATACGGCGGAGTGGCCTGGTATCAGGACGGCAACCCGCAGACCGGCCGCAAGGGACAGTTCGTCCTCAACACCTACTACCCCTATGGTCTGCAGAGCTGGAACATCAGCACCCTGCTGGCCCATGAGGCGGCGCCGGGCCACCACTTCCAGATCACCATCGCTCAGGAGCTGGCCGCCAAGGATCCCGACTTCCCGCAGTATGTGGCGAACGCCTCCTACACCGCCTATGCGGAGGGTTGGGCGCTCTACACCGAATATCTGGCGGATCACGACATGGGGCTCTATCAGGGACGGGGCCTCTATGATCCGGCGGTGGGAGACGTGAAGGTCGAGGGCTCGTCCGCCTTCAACAACCAGTTGCAATACTTTGGCCGTCTCAACGAGGAGATGCTCAGGGCGATGCGGCTGGTCGTGGATACCGGTATCCACTGGTATGGCTGGAGCCACGATCAGGCTGTCAACTACATGAAGGAGAACTCGGCGCTGGGTGCCGGGGACATCAGCTCCGAGGTGCCGCGCTACATGGCCTACACCGGTCAGGCGACCTCCTACAAGGCCGGCCAGCTGGCGCTGATCCGGATGCGGGAGTCGGCCGAGCAGGCGCTGGGTGGAGACTTTGACCTCAAGGCGTTCCACCACCATGTGCTGGAATACGGCATGTTGCCCATCTCGGTACTGGAGCAGAAGAACAAGCAGTGGATTGAACAGTCGAAGTGATCACAGTTACGGCGCCCGGCAAGGCAACGGGCGCCGCTTTCGATTAGGATACGGCTCTCTGCCAATAACAATGCTACGGACGATTTCCATGGAACAGATTGCACGCGAGATGGCGGCCCACAAGCGGGTGGCGCTGGTGGCTCACGACAACATGAAGACCCCGCTGCTGAACTGGGTGATGCGCCGCAAGGAGGAGCTCAAGCTCCACCATCTCTATGCGACCGGCACCACCGGCACCATGCTCGGCAAGAAGGCACAGCTGCCCATCACCTGCCTCTTCTCCGGCCCCATGGGGGGCGATCAGCAGCTCGGCGCCCTGATTGCCGAAGGGAAGATCGACGTGCTGATCTTCTTCTGGGACCCCCTCAATGCGGTGCCCCACGACCCGGATGTGAAGGCGCTGCTGCGGCTGGCGGCGGTGTGGAATATCCCGGTTGCCACCAATGAAGCGACCGCCGACTTCATCATGGACAGCCCCCACATGCAGCAGGCGTTCAGCGTGCAGATCCCGGATTACGCCGGTTATCTCAAGGCGCGTACCGAGTGATCCGCTGACCCCTCATGCAAAAGGGCCGCAACAAGCGGCCCTCTTTATTGGGGAAATGAATCACTCGTGGAAACCAATCGACACCGGCTTATAGCGCCCGGGCGAGAATGCGCGCCACCCGATCCGGGTCGATATCCTGATGTTCCCCGATCGCGGTACGCCCCACCCGCTTGAGGTTGGAGCAGACCGCCGGAATGCAGCTTTCGCTGAGACCATAGTCAGAGAGCCGGGTGCCCAATCCCATCTTCTGGAAGAACTGCTCGGTACGGATGATCGCCTCTTCAATGCGCAGGGCCTTGTCCTCGCGGGTCGAATGCCACACCCGCTCGGCAAACTGGGCCAGCTTGTCCTGCTTCTGGCTCGCCCGCTCACGGAGCAGTGAGGGGAGCACCACCGCCAGACTCTGGCCGTGATCCAGCCCGTAGAGCGCCGTCAGCTGATGACCGATTGCGTGAGCGGCCCAATCCTGCGGCACCCCGCAACCGATAAGGCCGTTGAGCGCCAGACTGGCGGCCCACATCAGATTGGCCCGCACCTGATAGTTGGCAGGCTCCGCCAGCGCTCTGGGGCCGTTTTCCACCAGCACCTGCAGCAAGCCTTCCGCCAGCCGGTCCTGCACATCGCCCCCCACCGGGAAGGTGAGGTACTGCTCGGTGATATGGATGAAGGCATCCACCACCCCGTTGCCGGTCTGACGGGGTGGCAGGCTGTAGGTGGTCGCCGGATCGAGCACCGCAAATTGCGGCTGCACCAGCGGGCTTCTGAAGGAGATCTTCACATCTCCCCGGCTCACCACAGAGGTGGGGTTGTTCTCAGATCCGGTGGCGGGCAGGGTCAGCACGCAGCCCATCGGCAGCGCCTGGTGCAAGCTCGCCTGTTTGCCGCAGATATCCCAAGGATCGCTCCCCTCATAGCAGGCCGCCGCCGCGACAAACTTGGTGCCATCCACCACCGAACCGCCGCCGACCGCCAGCAGGAAGTCGATACGCTCGCGCTTCACCAGCGCCACCGCCTCCATCAACAGCTCGTATCTGGGGTTGGCGCCGATGCCGGAGAACTCCTGCCACGTCCCCCCTGCCAGCGCCCGGGTCAGCTGCTCATAAACGCCGTTCTGCTTGATGCTGCCACCGCCATAGAGCACCAGCAGGCGACTGCCGGGCGGGATGAGCTCAGGCAGGCTGGCGATCTGCCCCTCACCAAAACAGATGCGGGTCGGGTTGGCATATTGGAAGTTGTACACGGCGGGATCCTCGACTTGAACAGAGCGGGGACATTGTGCGCCTGCGATCACGTCAGGTCAAAAACGGGAGCTGGTTATCAGAATGGAGATTGCCGGGCGTTGCAGAGGCATTTTCAGGTATGGCTCTGCTATGGTCTGTCAGGAGGGCGGGTAGCACCCAGGTGATCAGACTCCCCATCACTTTCCCATCCTGCTACCCCCGTCAGTTTTCATCCAATCCCTCGTCATACAGGAAGGTCTGAAATATGAAACTGAAGCATGCATGGATTGCTGGTCTGTTTACCCTCTCGACCACTCTGGTACAAGCCGCCGAGGTCATCGCAGGAGTCGACGTCGCTCCTGGGCAAGCCAGCCTGGCGCAAGAGCTCACGGCGAGTGCCACCGTGACCGCCATCGACCTGGAGACCCGCCAGGTCAGTCTGAAAAACGCAGAGGGTGAAACCTTCGATATCGTCGCTGGCGAGCAGGTTGCCAACCTGCCGAACGTCAAGGTCGGGGACAAGGTCATGCTCAAGTATCTGCAGATACTCGATGTAGAGCTGCTGAAAGGCACCGCAGGCATCAGAAAACGGATCGTGGAAGTGGATGGCGAACGGGCCGGGGCAGATGAGAAACCGGGTGGCGGTGTCGGCATGAAGGTGACCATCTATGCCGATGTCATCGGACTGAACAAACAACAGCAGACGGTCACCGTCAGAGGGGTGGATGAGACCCTGACCATCAAGATCAACAACCCGGAGCAGTTTAACCTGATTGCAGAGGGCGACCAGCTCAAGGCGGTTCAGACCAAAGCCATCGGGATCGGCATCGTCGCTAGCGAATAGTCCCGACCGGGCTGCTCAAACTGCCATGCAAGCGTAATGACGCCCGACTCGCGGCCACATGCGCGGCCACCATATCAAGCGGGAGGCAATATTGTCTCCCGCCTTCCTTACCCAGACCGTTCACTCCCCGAGCCACCATTCAGGGCAAGATCTTGCCTCTTCGCCCCGACTTGCCGGCCAATCCGGCACATCGCCGCCCCTACTTCTGGCCGGTCAGGCGATCCATCGCCTCTTTCAACATCTTCTCTCGCTGCTCGTTGAGCGGCTTGCTCTGCTCCGCCCGCTCCTCGGCGGTCAGCTGCTTGTTGTCGGCGATCGTCTTGAGCTTCTCCTCTATCTCGTTGAACTTCTTGCGATCGAAGCCCAGCGCCTTGTCCACCAGCTGCTGCACCACGCCCCCCTTGTCGGAACTCATATCCAGCGCCGGCGGCAGCTTGTTGTTCTTGGCCAGATGTTCGTAGGTCAGCACCTGCTGGGCCTGACCGGTCATGCGCTGGGTGGAGAGGCTGACCATCTCCTCCCAGCCACCGCCCTGACCGCCACTGCCGGCACTGTTGAGGGTGGCGAGGGCGCGGTTGTTGGATGCGCTCTGGGCAAGCTGCTGGCTGTAGGGTTTGATATCCATGGGGGCTCCAATTCGGTGCGCATCTGCGGCAATGGGCACAGGCTGATCCGGTCACATGGGGCGTCAGGCCCCACCATTACCAATAAAACCAGCAAGTTACAGGCCAACTTGTCAGATGGTGCAAGATCCCGCGCTATGGCGGCGCTCACCACGGCCCCCACGCAAGCAGGCGTCAGAATCATGACTCATCTGCTGCCGGTTCACGCTGTTTTGGCACATTTCACCGTCCGCGCGCCACGGCGCCAGAGAAAAGTCAGGAACAGCAGTTCGATCACAAAACAAACAACCAGCGAGGCATACAATTTTGGCGCACATCACAACCAGCCAGCCGTGTCATGGATGATCTGTTCGTAAAACCAATAACAGGCAGACCAATCTGCCGTGCTCGCTCCGCTGCCAGTTCGGAGTTGCGGCCTCCCCACACCTCATCCCCTCGTCTGACTCTCACTCACCGCAACCTTTCGGGCATAACTATGAAAAAACACACCTTGAGTCTTCTCTCCGCCACCCTGCTCACCCTGCTTGGCACCAGTGCCGATGCCTGTACCGGCCTTATCGTCGGCAAGGGGGCCAGTGCCGATGGCAGCGTAATGATCGCCAGAAACGAGGATTTTGGCGTCAACAACTGGAACAAGTATCTGGCCTTCCACCCGGCACAACAGAACGAGGGCAAGAGCTGGAAACTGGGCAACGGGCTGGAAGTGCCAATGCCCAAGGCGTTCTTCGCCTACTCCGCCATCCACGACTGGGATGCAACAACCAGCGACCCAGCAGGCAAATATTATGAGGAGCGCGGCATCAACGAGTTCAACGTCGCCATCTCGGCTACCACCAGCGCCGAGGTCAACGACAAGGCCCAAAAAGCGGATCCGCTGATCGAGAAGGGGGTCATCGAGGCCATCATCCCGACCCTGATCCTGCCGCAGGCCAAAACGGCCAAAGAGGGGGTCGAGCTGCTCGGCCGCTATGTGGAGCAATATGGCGCCGGTGAGGGCAACAGCCTCTATCTGGCGGATGTGAACGAGGCCTGGCTGATGGAGATTGGCTCCGGCCACCACTGGATCGCGGTGCGGGTGCCGAACGACAGCTACGCCATGGTGGCCAACGGCCTGCGCATCCACGGCGTCGCTCTCGACAGCGCCGATGTGCTGCACTCGCCCAAGCTGCTGGAGTTTGTACGCGAACACAAACTGCTGGATAACGCCGATCCGAAGGATTTCAACTTCGCCAAGGCGTTCGGGGTGATTGCCGATCCCTACAACGTGGATCGGGAGTGGCTCGGCCAGAAAATGCTGACCGCCAGCCAGAAACAGGCGACTCGGCTGGCGCAATATCCACTGTTTATGAAGCCGGATACTCCCATCGCTGTGCCGGACGTGGCCAGGGTGCTGAGCGCCACCTATGACGGCACGCCGCTGGCGGGCAAGGCAGAGCGGCCAATCCGCGTCGATCGCCAGCTGGAATCCCACGTCATCCAGCTGCGCAAAGAGATGCCCAAAGAGCTGCAGGGGCTGATCTGGCAGAGCTACGGCGTGCTGGCCGAATCTGTGATGGTGCCGCTCTACAACACCCTGGAAAACTACCCCCTGCCCTATCGCAGCGGCAGCGACAGCTACTCCGATGATTCCGCCTACTGGCAGTTCCGCAGCCTGACGGCGCTGGCCAACACCAATCCGGACAAATACCTGCCGCTGCTGCGAAACGTCTGGAGCAAGGAGAGCGCCAAGCTCTACAAGGAGGTCGCCGTGCTCGACAAGAGCCTCAAGCAGACCTACGCCAACGACAAGGCCACCGCCATCGGGCTGGCCGCCGACTACTCCTACGGCCAGCTGGAGCAGACCTATCAGATGGCCAAAGATCTGCGCTACAAGCTGATGACGGATCTGACCAAGAGCAGCGAGAAGAAATACTCGGAGGAGGAGTTCAAGAAGATCATGAGCCTGTAATCTGCTCGCCAACGCAAAGAGGCTCCCGAGGGAGCCTCTTTTGTTTCATCCAATGCAGCGATCAGCGGCGGCTGATATTGAGCGGGCCGAAGGTCTGGGCCACCGGCATGATCTCGATGCTGTTGATGTTGACGTGGGCGGGCTGCTGGCTCACCCAGAGCACGGTATTGGCGATGTCTTCCGGCTGGATCGCCTCCACCCCCTGATAGACGGTGGCCGCCTTGGCATCGTCACCGTGGAAGCGGACGTTGGAGAACTCGGTGCCGCCGCACAGGCCCGGCTCCACGTTGGTGACGCGAATGGCGGTACCCGCCAAATCGGCGCGCAGGTTGAGGCTGAACTGCTTCACGAACGCCTTGGTGGCGCCATAGACGTTGCCGCCCGGATAGGGGTAGGTGCCCGCGATGGAGCCGATGTTGATGACGTGGCCGCGATTGCGCGCCACCATGCCCGGCAGCAGCAGGCGGGTGAGCAGGGTCAGGCCGCTGATGTTGGTGGCGATCATCTGCTCCCAATCGTCCAGATCCGCCTTGTGGGCAGGCTCCAGCCCCAGCGCCAGACCGGCGTTGTTGACCAGCAGATCCACTTCGCTCCAGGCGGCTGGCAAACCGGTGATCGCGGCGCGGGTGGCCGCCTTGTCCTGCACGTCGAACACCAGCGGCAGAAACTGCTCGCCCAGCTCGTCAGCCAGCGCGGCCAGCCGCTCGGCACGGCGACCGGTGCCGATCACCTTGTAGCCCGCCTGCACCAGCTGGCGGCTGATGGCTTCACCAAAACCGGACGAGGCGCCCGTTACCATTGCAATCATCTGAACCTCCATATCTACACCGATATCGTTATTTATCTGTTTGAATCTATTCAGATTCATTCATCGCTCAATTCACGTCCGGTCGCCTTGCGCCAGACAAATACCACCAGATGGAGCAGAAACAGGCCCGAGCCCCCCAACGCAAACAGCAGGCCGGTGAGGGCGTTGACCGAGGTGTCGGCGCCGCACCACCACCAGACCAGCCAGCCGATCAGGCCGATGACGAAAGTCTGGATGGCACAGACCGGGCAACGCCCCAGCTTGGCCTTGATGGCGGTAGCAAGACAATTGTCGCAGCTCATCCTGCTCCTCGATGTTGCTCGTTCCACACGGCTAGCATGCCTGCAAAGGCGGCTTGCGAGCCACTCTGCGCCGCTCACGCTCCTCGTCGCTCACCAGCGGCAGCACCAGCCGGTGGGCGTGCTGGTCGCGGCCATAGTAGTCCGCCAGCCGCTGCTGGGGACGAAATCCCAACCCCTGATAGAGCGCCAGCGCCTCTTCGTTGGCGTCCCCCACCTCGAGGCGAATCGCCCCCCAGCCAGCGGCCTTGCCCTCCCGGATCACCTGCTCCAGCAGACGGCGGGCCCAGCCCAGACGGCGCACCGTCCAGCGGATGGCCAGCGCCTGAATGACCAGCCGATCCCAGCCTCTGTGCTCCAGCAGGCAGAGATAGCCCATCAGCTGATGCTTCTCATCCAGCAGCAACAGGGTGCGCCCCTTGGCGTGGGCCAGCAGATAGTGCCAGCGGCTGCGGCCAAAGGCGACTTCGGGGGGAAAACAGTAGCGTTCCAGATTAACGATGGCGCCCAGATCATCTGTTCGGGCCGCACGTACGGTCAACACGGGGAGTCCTTGTTCGGTTATTTATCTTCAGCACCAAAAATGCGACTTGTATCACAAGTTACCAAAGCGTCATATTAGGCACTGTAACCTCTTGTTTCCCCTCGCGCCATTGTCGTGCTTGTCGGTGCATCGAAGCCCACTGGGGATCCTGCCTTTTTTCAGGCAGTCTGATCTGTGGAGCCGAAAATATGAGTACCTATGTCATCGTCGAAGAGCTGGGCGACTGGCCTTACCATGCCGATTATCTGCTGACCGCCCGCACCTATCTGCAACATGGCGTGCCGACCACCGGCGGCCGACCCCGCATCATCAACCTCTGCCGCAATCTGGAGCACCTGAGCGCAGGCTACTACTGCTCGCTGCTGGCCCAGGCCCGCGGCCACCACTGCCTGCCGGGTCTGCAGGCCATCAGCCGACTGCAACCCCAGCAGCCACCGGCCAAGCTGTGGCGCAAGGCACAGGGGTGGCTGGCCCAGCAGAGCGAGGACAGGATCCGGGTGCGCGCCATCTTCGGCCAGTGTGAACAGAGCGAGCTGGCGGGGCTGGCCCGCTACTACTACGGCCTGAGCCAGTTGCCGCTGCAGGAGCTGACCCTCAAGCGCGGCCGTCATGGCTGGTCGGTACGCCAGCAGCAGAGCCTGTCACCGCTGGAGCTGAGCCCAAGCGAAAAGGCACTGATGCTGCACCATGCTCAGGCGCTGGTGGGCACCGGTGATGAGGAGCAGGCGGCGCCGCTCTACCAGCTCGCCATTCTGGTCGATCCCGATGATGGCCGCGCCAGCAGTGATGGGCTGGCGCTGGAGCGCTTTATCCGGGCTGCTGCCGCCCAGGGGATCCGGGCCGAGATCCTGCCACCGTCGGCCATCGAGCGGTTGCCGGAGTTCGACACCCTCTGGCTGCGGGCCGAAACCGCGGTCGGCCACTACACCTTCGAATTTGCCCGCCGTGCCGAGCAGCTCAAGATGCCGGTTATCGACAGCTCCCGCGCCATCCTCGCCTGCAGCAACAAGCTCTATCTCTACGAGCTGATGGTACGCAGCGGCGTGCCCATGCCGCCCACCATGGTGGTGACCCGTCGCGGTCGCCACCATGTGGATGAGCTGGTACAGCGGCTCGGCCTGCCGTTGATGGTGAAGGTGCCCGATGGCGCGCAGGGGCGCGATCTCGCCATGGCCAGCGACGAACAGCAGCTGGCCCGGCTGCTGGACGAAGGGCTGAGCCGCTCCGCCCTGCTCTTGGTGCAGAGCCGGATCCCCGCCGAGTTCGACTGGCGCATCGGTTTTCTCGATGGCTCGCCGCTGTTTGCCTGTCGCCGCTACCGGCCAGAGCCCGGTAACCGCATTCGCCGCCGCAAGCACCCGCTCGACATGAGCCGCATCGAGGCGTTGCCACTGAACGAGGTGCCGGAACGGGTACTGCAGACCGCCCGCCGCGCCGTCCATCAGCTCGGCAATGGCCTCTACGGGCTCGACTTGCGCCAGCAGGGCCGCGACTGCGTGCTGCTGGAGATCGTCGACAACCCCTGGATCCGCGGCGATATCGAGGACAAGGAGGCGCAGGATCTCTACGAGCGACTGGCCCGCGCCTTCCGCCAGCGGCTGGAAAACCGGGGCCAGACCACCGCATAACCCGCCATGACCTTTTCGCCACAATGACAGAGAGGGCCCCGCGATGGGGCCCTCTCTCATATCAAAGCGTACTGCCGCTGACTTATTGCAGGCGGAGGAAACGGCCACTCAAAGGGGGAAGCGCCACCGTCACACTGTCACTACCCAGGGCCAGACTCTCGCCACTTTGCAGATCCACCAGCGCACTGCCGCTGCGCAGCTTGTTGGTCGGCAGGTTGTAGCTGAGCGCCGAGGTAGAGAGGTTGAGCAGATAGACGACTTGCTCGCTCGCCGTCTGCTTGATGTCACCATAGAGGCTGCCGTCGGCCACCAGCTTGACTCGCTCCCCCTGATAGAGGGCGGGATGAGCGGCGCGCATCGCCAGCAGCTGGGCGAGCCACCCTTTCAATTCGGCCTGCTCGCTGTCCGGCACAAAGCCGGTGACACCGGGCACCTTGCCGTCGCTGCGGGCCACATGGTCATCGCACAAACCCTGCGCCGCACAATCACCGCTCACCTGCTTGGCAAAGCCCGGCACCTCGTCGCCAAACTCCTCGCCGTAATAGAAGGTGATGGGGCCGGAGCGGGCCGCCATAAAGCTGAAGGCTGCCTTGTGGCGCAGCCAGTACTCGGCCGGATTGAAGTTGCCGCGCTCCAGCAGATCGCCGAAACGCACCAGATCGTGGTTACCCAGCATCAGGTTCGGCATGGCGTGGCCGGGGTAGTTCTCCACCTTGTTCCAGCTGGCATCGAGCACACTGGCCCCCTGGCCCCCCTTGCCGGACTCCTCCACCGCCAGCGCCTGCACGATGCCGTAGCGCAACGGGAAGTCGAACGCCGAGGCGAGCGCCGGATTGTCGCTGCTGCCGTAAGCCTCGGCACGGATCTCGTCGGCACTCTTCCATACCTCGCCCACCATGTAGCCGAGGGTGCCCCACTGCTGACCGGCGGCCTTGCGTGTCGCGCTGGCTTGCTCCACTTCGCTGCGCATGGCACGCCACTCATTCAGATTGAGCTGATAAGCCTGATCGAGGCGCCAGCCGTCGATACCGTACTGCTCGACCCAGTAACGGGCCACCTCCTTGAAGTAGGCGAGGCTCTCCGGCTTGCTGTAATCCACCAGCTGACCGGGATAACCGGCACCACCGCCGGTGAGAGCGGGCAGACGCCCCTCTGGCGATGGCTTGCTCACACCCACCTTGTTGACGTGGCCAAACACCCCGTCGAGGAATACATAGAGACCGCGCTGGTGCGCCGCATCCACCAGCTGTTTGAGCTTGGCGTTGCTGCCAAAGTTGGGCTCCACGGTGAAAAAGTCGCAGGCGAAGTAGCCGGTGGCATCGAGCTTGTTGTCACCGCCTTGCCCTGCGCAGGAGTCGAATACCGGAGTGAGCCAGATGGCGTTGACGTTGAGACTCTTGATGTGGTCGAGGCTGTCGATGATCCCCTGCAGATCGCCGTTGTGCTGGGAGGGGCCATAACCGACGCCGTAGTTGGCACTGCCGTCACCATCGGCAAACGACTCCACCATCACCTGATAGATGCGCAGGTTGCAGGCGAGTTGATCATCGCCATAACAGGCGCGGTTGTTGACCAGATCGGTACGGTTGGGTACCGGTGGGATTATCTCGCCACCGGAAGAGCTGCTGCTACCGCTACCACCACAGGCCGCCAGTAACAGAGCGGCCCCGAGCAGGCCGCCATAGCGCAACGTTCCTTGTTTCATTGTTATGTTCCCGCTGTGAGAACAGGCGTCTGATACGCCTGTTTTTCACCATGATAGCGAGGCTCACACAGCGGTGTCTGTGACTGAAAACGTTATCTGACTCAACTGGTTAGAGCACGCCTGCCGAGGCAAAACGGTAGTTGAGCGAGAGCCAGTACGAGCGACCCGGCTCGGGGATACGGCCGCTCTGCTCGTAGCCAAGCCCCGCCTGACTGGCGTGCACCGACTTGGAGAGGTGCTCGTAATAGAAGGTGTCGAACAAGTTGTCTACCCCGGCCGAGAGCTGCCATCCCTTGGCAAACTGCCAGGCACCGCTCAGGTTCAGGGTGAAGAAGCCCGGGGTCTCCCCCTGATCCTGACCGGCGACCGTGCCGGACCAGAGATCCACCCGATCCTGCGCCGCCACCGCGCGCCCCAGCAGGGTGAAGTTCAGCGCCTCGTCTGGCTGCCAGCCTAGGGCCAGCTTGCCATCGAGCGGCGGCATCTGGGCCAGCGGCTTGTTGTCGCTGCGGTTTTCCCCATACACCACCGCCAGACCACCATCGAGACGCCACTGCTCGGCAAACTGCCAGCGCCCCTCCAGCTCGCCGCCCCGGGTCTGGGCATCGATGTTGCGCACCTTGTTCGACTTGCTGTTGTAGAGCAGGTAGTCCTTGATGTCGGCGCTAAAGAGGGAGAGGGTCAGATCCAGCTCGCGACTGCGCAAAGCCAGCCCCGCATCCCACTGACGGCTGCGCTCCGGGTTGAGGGTGAACGGGGTGCTGTCCTTGCTGCGCTCCCAGTAGTCCGGCGCACGCTCTGCCTGCCCCCACGCCAGATAGCTGGACCAGCGGGGCGACCACTGATACTCGTAGCGACCAAACCCGCTGTTCAGGGCCAGGGTGTCGCTGTAGAGGGTCTGTTCACCGGCGCCATAGCGGGTGGTCACTACCCGATCCTGCCGGTAGCCTCCTTTGTAGCTATGAGCCCCCTGCTGACGGCCCAGCTCGGCGAAGCCGCCCTGCTGCTCGAAACGCAGGGTGCGCTGGCGATCTTGCGTCGCATAATCGACGCCACCCCGGCTGCGGTGCTGATCCCGGTTGCTGTCGAACCCGGCGGTCAGCAACCAGTCGGCAGGTAAAGCGATGTCGTTGGCCCAGCGACCGCCGCTGTTGCGGCGATCCGGGTTGGAGAGCATCTTCATGCCGCTGTTTTGCCGCAGGCTGAAGTTGTCCATGATGTGGTCGATGTCGTTGTCCCACAGAGTCAGCTCGCTGCGCTGCCAATAACGGGTGATCTCCTCCTGCTTGAGCTTCAACCCGAAGGACTCCCGATCAAACATGGGGCCATCCATGGTGCGGTCCGCATAAGCGGCGCGGGCATTGCTGCGCTCGGCGGTGAGTTCCAGCCAGGTGTGCTCCCCCGGCGTCCAGCCAAGCTGCGCGGTGCCATTCTCGCGGCGATAGAAAGAGCGCACCTTGTTACCGTGACCATCGCGGTAATCGTCGCTATCGGAATGGGTGAACTGACCGCGCAGATAGCCATCGGTCGAACCCGCCGTCATATCCACCATCTGGTCATCGCGGCCAAAACTGCCGTAGAGAGCCGAGGCATCGGCCTTGAGACCCGGCGCGGTGAACTCGGGCCTGTCCCGCTCGAACAGCACGGTTCCCGCCAGCGTGGCCCCCTGCTCGAGGGATTGCGGCCCCTTCAGCACCCGGATCCGGTCAAAAGATTGGGGGAAGACGTAAGCAGTGGGTGGATCCATGCGACCACCGCAGCCGCCAGCCAGCATGCCGCCATCCATCTGCACGTTGAGGCGGGACATCCCCATCCCCCGCAGCACGGGATCGCCGCCCAGCCCCCCTTTACGCACCATACTCATGCCGGTGACATTCTTCAGATAACCGGCGCCGTCGGCAGCGGGCATCGGGGAACCGGGCTTCTTGGGATCCAGCGTCACCTCCAGCGTGCTGGCCGGGCGAGTTGCCACCACCACCATGGGATCCAGCTGTTGAACCGGTTCCTGACCGGCGGCGCCGTGACAGGCGAGCCCGCCCACCAGCAGGGCAAGAGGAGTGCGCATATGACAAGCCATACATTTTCCTTATGTATTTGTTTATTTTGTTTTTTTTCATTAAACCCACCAAACCTTTCACTAGGGGAAAGGTTTACCATCAGGCCGCAAAAAAGGCCTGCGGCGTGAAAGCGGCAAGCCTCTGTCGGGGGAAAGCGAAGGCAGGTTGGCAAAATGTTGCGCAGGTTTTACCCAAGTTCATTCATAAAGGCAAACGGACAAACATTCCAGTAACAGGAATCTGGCGTTGGCTCACAAAAAGCGTGGATTAGCTGAAGGCTTCCCGTTCATCGATGGGGGAGATCAGGTGATAAACCTCGTGGGCAGACAAGGTGCATCCGACAGGCCACTCCAGCTGGTGGTGACGGTTGATGAAGACCCTGGCACAGTGGCGTTCGCTCTCCAGCTTTGCAAACAGCGGCTGACCTCGCCAGGGGGTCAGATCCAGCACGCCCGTGGTGCCATCCGATAACACCACAAACAGGCGCCATCCCTGCACATACTCGACATCGATAAAGACCGGCATCCCTTCGGCTCCGATTGAGATTATTCGCGGCAATTATAAATGGAGTCCCCCCTTCCATTCGCGCTGCGGCTCACATTTTATCCAGCAGCTTATTCTGCACTCAGTAACCGGTCGAGTTCACACTTTTAGATAAGCGATATGTTAATTGCCTCTTTTGGCAAGATAGAGTGCAACCTTATCCGCATCTGCCTGTCATAAAAGCACAACAAATAAAAAAGCGTCTGTGGACAGACGCTTACAGGCCCAATCAGGAACAAACATGACAGCTCTAAAACAGCGACTCGGCCCGTTTTGGCCCTTCGCCATCTTCTGCGCGCTCGCGCTCTTCTCTCTCTCTTTCAGTCGAATTGCCCTCGGTGTCTGGCAACTGGAACGGGTGGATGCCGTGGCCGGTTGGCAGGAGATGCTGCTGCAAGGGATCCGGGTCGATTTTGCGACCCTCTGCTGGGTCTGGGGCGTCCCAGCCATGCTCACCCTGCTGCTGGCAGGCCCCCACGCCATCGGTCGCGGCTGGCTGCAACTGATGCGCGTGTGGCTGACCGTCGGGTTCTGGCTGATGCTGTTCCTCGAGATCTCCACCCCCTCTTTCGTCACCGAATATGGCGTGCGCCCCAACCGCCTCTATGTGGAGTACCTCATCTATCCGAAAGAGGTGCTCTCCATGTTGTGGGCGGGCCGCAAAGCCGAGCTGCTGCTGGCAGTGCTCTTCAGTGGCGCCGTGCTGGCCGGTGGCTGGTGGTTGAGCGGCCGTCTGGTGCGTGGCCTCAGCTTCCCGCGCTGGTATCTGCGTCCGGCCTTCGCCCTGCTCATTCTGGCCATCGGTTTTCTCGGTGCCCGCTCCAGTCTCGGCCACCGCGCCCTGAACCCGGCCATGGTCGCCTTTGCCGAGGATCCGTTGGTCAACTCGCTCACCGTCAACTCCGCCTACTCCCTCTTCTTTGCCATCAAGCAGATGGGTGCCGAGGAGGATGCCAGCCAGTTTTACGGCAAGATGTCCGAGCAGAAGGTGCTCGACATCATGCGCAAGGAGAGTGGCCGTCCGGCCAGTGATTTCAACTCCGATCTGCTGCCCAGCCAGACCTTCAATGAGGCAAGCTTCCAGGGCAAACCGAAGAATCTGGTGATCCTGCTGCAGGAGAGCCTGGGTGCCCAGTTTGTCGGCTCCCTCGGTGGCCTGCCGCTCACCCCCAACATCGATGCGCTGTCGCAGCAGGGCTGGGCGTTCGAGCAGCTCTACGCCACCGGCACCCGCTCGGTACGCGGTATCGAGGCGGTACTGACCGGCTTCACGCCGACCCCGGCGCAGGCGGTGGTCAAACTCGGCAAGAGCCAGACCAACTTCTTTACCATCGCGGATCTGCTCAAACAGCGGGGTTACGACACCAGCTTTATCTACGGGGGCGAGAGCCACTTCGACAATATGCGCAGCTTCTTCCTCGGCAACGGCTTCACCACCATCGTCGAGCAGAAGGATTTCGACAATCCGGTGTTCAAGGGCTCATGGGGCGCCTCCGATGAGGATCTGATGGCCAAGGCCGACGAGACCTTCAAGGCGCTGCACAAGGAGGGCAAACCCTTCTTCAGTCTGGTATTCAGCTCCAGCAACCACGATCCGTTCGAATTCCCGGACAACCGCATCGAACTGTTCGAGCAACCCAAGCAGACCCGCAACAACGCGGCCAAGTATGCGGATTACGCCATCGGCGAGTTCTTCAAGAAGGCGAAACAGTCCGAATACTGGAAGGACACCCTGTTCCTGGTGATCGCCGACCACGACAGCCGGGTCGGTGGTGCCAGCCTGGTGCCCATCCCCCGCTTCCATATCCCCGGCGTCATCGTCGGTGACGGCATAACGCCGAAGAAGGATCCACGCATCGTCAGCCAGATCGACATGGCGCCGACCCTGCTCTCCCTGATGGGGATCAGTGCCGACTACCCCATGCTGGGCAAGGATCTGACCCGCATGCCTGCCGACTGGCCGGGGCGCGCCATCATGCAGTACGACAAGAACTTCGCCCTGATGCGCGGCAAGGATGTGGTGATCCTGCAACCGGAACGCGCGGCGGAAGGCTATGTCTACGATGATGCCAGCGAGAAGCTGACCCCGGCAGCGCAACCGGACGCCTTGAAGGAGGATGCGCTTGGTTTGGCGCTGTGGGGCAGCATGGCCTATCAGAAGAGTCTCTATCAGACGGCCAAGGATGAACGCACCGCCGCCAATTGAGCCGCCCGTGCTGATTCAACCGATAGCAAAATAGAAAAAACCGCCAGCTGGCGGTTTTTTCCATCTCCCCATACTGCCGGCCCACAGGCCATTATGGCTGGGGAAAGCAGGGCAGGGAGCGGCTGAACTTGTGCTCGAACACCAGCGAAGTTTCGAGGTGCACCACCTCCTCGCGGGAGGTGAAGTGGTCAAAGACGAAGTTACGCAGGTGCTCGGTGTCGGAGACACACAGGTGCACCAGAAAATCATCCTTGCCCCCCATGTGGAACAGGCTGATCACTTCGGGCAGCGCCAGAATGGCATCGCGGAAGGCATCGATGATCTGGCGGCTGTGACGGGCCAGTTGCAGGGAGACCATGGCCTGAATGTGGCCACCCAGGGCCTGATAATCCACTTCGCAGTGAGCGCCCTTGAGCACGCCATCCTGCTGCAACTTGCGCACCCGCTCCAGACAGGTGGAGGGGGCAACGCCCACCAGCGCGGCCAGATCCTTGTTGGTCATGCCCGCATCCCGAAACAGATGGGCCAGGATATCCAAATCCAGTTGATCCAGGTTTCTCATCTTAACTCCTTGAACCGCTCAATTTTTTAGACTCTGCCCGTAAACCGGGGCAAACACAACGGCCATTGACATCCCCCCTGCCCCGCCTATCCTTGGCGCCATTCACCGGCCGCGGCCCTGCGGCCACCACGCGAGGATCCGCCATGCACCCGTTTCACCCCTTCTGGAGCCTTGAGGTTCCCCGTGTCGATGGCCAGTTACTGCTGACTCCCTGCCCCGGCACCCAGCAGGTGCCGCTGACCCTGGCGCTCGATCAGCTGCGGTTGGCCGGTGCCCACGGGGTGGTGACCCTGATGACGAGCGCCGAATTGATCCGACTCGAACTGGCGCCGCTCGGCCAGCAGGTCGAGCACGAAGGGATGCGCTGGTTCCATCTGCCCATCGAGGATGATCTGGCCCCCGACGCTACCTTCGAGGCCGCTTGGCAACAGGCACTGCCGCAGTTGCGCGAGCTGCTGGGGGATGGCAAGCATCTGGTCATCCACTGCAAAGGGGGCAGCGGTCGTACCGGTCTGGTCGCCGCCGCGCTGCTGATGACCTTCGGCCAGCCACAGCAAGAGGCGATGGCCGCCATCAAGGCCCACAGACCCAAGGCGTTCACATTGGCCTGCCACCGCCAATGGCTCGACCAGCTGGCCGAGCGGCTGGAGCAGCGCGACTGACTACTTGCCCCCTTGGTCGTAGGTGAAGACCTTGCCAATATCCTCCACCCGATAGCTGGTGAGCTGATAGACGTAGTAGTTGAGCCAGTTGGCAAACAGCAGATGACCATGGCTGCGCCAGCTGGCGCGCGGGGTCTGGCCCGGATCGTTATTCGGGTAGTAGTTGACCGGAATGGCCGGGTCGAGCCCCGCCGCCAGATCCCGCTGATACTCCCCGTCCAGCGTCAGGGCATCGTACTCCGGGTGCCCGGTGACAAACACCTGACGACAATCCTTGGTTGCCGCCAGATAGACCCCCGCCTCTTCTGACTCGGCAAAAATCTGCAAGTCGGTGTGAGCACGAATAAGATCACCATCAAACGCCGCGTAACGGGAGTGGGGCGCGACGAACTCGTCGTCGAAACCGCGCAGCAGCGGCTCATGCTCGTCGAGGCGATGGTGGCGGTAAACCCCGGAGAGCTTCTCGCCGTGGGTCTGCTTCTCCATGCCATAGAGCGCCTTGAGCGCCGCCTGTACCGCCCAGCAGAGGAACAGGGTGGAGGTGACATGCTGATGAGACCACTCGATGATCTCGACGATGCGTGGCCAGTAGACCACCTCCTCGAACTCCACCAGCCCGAGCGGCGCCCCGGTGATGATCATGCCGTCGTAGTTGTTGCCACGCACCTGCTCAAAGTCGTGATAGAAGTTCTCAAGATGCGCCTGTGGCGTGTTCTTCGACTCCCTGTCATCGATGCGCAGCAGATCCACATCCACCTGCAGCGGCGAGTTGGAGAGCATCCGCATCAGCTGGATCTCGGTCTCAATCTTCTTGGGCATCAGGTTGAGGATCAACACCCGCAGCGGGCGGATGTTCTGGGTGACGGCCCGGGATTCCGTCATCACGAAGATGTTCTCCTGCCCCAGCACTTCGGCGGCGGGTAACTGATCCGGGATCTTGATCGGCATGCTTACTCCCTGTACTGCATCGGTAAATATGTCTGGACATCCAGAAGCCTATAATAAAGCTCCCGCCCTGTCATCAGATACCTTTTGTATTCACCCCCGCCTTTGACTAGCATACGGCTCAGTGTCTCTCCTGCTTCCAAGATAATGACCGGTATCAAGATTTCCGTAGATCGACTGCAAGTCGGCAACTATGTCTCCCTGCCACTGGGGTGGCGCGAACACCCGTTCCTGTTTTCCAGCTTCAAGATCAAAAGTGAAGAGGAGATCGAGCTGATCCGCCGGCTCGGCCTGAAACTGGTCACCATCATTCCCGACAAGAGCGACGTCCCGCCAAAACCCCTCAGTCAGGTACAGCCTCAGCCACAAGAGAGCTCGGACGCCGCCCAGCGGCAGGCCCAGATGCAACAGGAGAAGGATCGCCGCATCGAGCAGTTGCAACAGTACCGCCGCGATCTGCAGCAGTGCGAGAAGCAGTTCCAGCAGTCGCTGGCGCAGGTGCGCAGCGTGATGAGCAAGATCCAGTCCCGCCCCCTCAACGCCATCGGCGAGGCGCAGGAGCTGATCAACGCCATGACCGAGCAGTTGCTCGCGGTGGACGAGATGGTGCTCCATCTGGTCTCCGACGGCGAGGATGGCAACAACCTCTACTTCCACTCCCTCAACGTCAGCGTGCTCAGCATGCTGCTGGCCAAGGAGTGCTGCATGTCAGCCGACCAGATCCGTCAGGTCGGCATGGGTGCGCTGTTCCACGATATCGGCAAGCTGAAGATCCCGAGCCAGATCCTGCGCAAGACCGAGCCGCTGACCAAGCCGGAGCAGAACCTGATGGCCCAGCATCCGCGCTACGGCCTCGACCTGCTCAATCTGGCCAAGGATTTCCCCGCCGAGGCGAAGGGGATCGTGCTCCATCACCACGAATATCTCGATGGCAGCGGGCCGGAAGGGCTCAAGGGTGGCCAGCTCGATCCGCTCACCCAGATGGTGTCGCTGATCAACGAGTACGATAACCTCTGCCACATGCAGGCCAAGGTGCCCTACTCGGCCCTGAGCGGCCTCTACAAGCAGCGCAAGGCGCAGTTCAATCCGGAGTACCTCAGCATGCTGATCCGGTTGATGGGGATCTATCCCCCCGGCAGCGTGGTACAACTCTCCAACGGTCAGGTCGGGCTGGTGATGTCGGTCAACGCCTCGCGCCTGCTCTATCCCTCGGTGCTGGTCTATGATCCGCGCATTCCCCGTCAGGAAGCGGCCATCATCGACCTGCAGCAGGCCGAACTGTCGATCGCCAAGGTGATCCACCCCAAACGGCTGCCGCCCGCCGTGTTCGAGTATCTCAATCCGCGTACCCGGATCAGCTACTACTTCGAGCACAACAAAGCCTGATTGTGCTGGCCCCAGGCCAACCATTGTCACCCGTTTCACCCAAGGAGCCCGCCATGCGTATCGAGATCATCAGTACCGGAGACGAAATAGTGACGGGTCTGGTGGTGGATACCAATGCGGCCTGGCTCAGCGCACTGCTGCTGGAACAGGGGTGGCAGGTGCGCCGTCGCCTGACGGTAGGGGACAACCTCGCCGACCTGAAAAGCGTGCTGCAGGAGAGTGCCAGCCGCGCCGAGGTGGTGCTGGTGTGCGGCGGGCTCGGGCCCACTGCCGACGACCTGACCGCTCAGGCCGCCGCCGAGGCCTTCGCCCAGCCGCTCATCCTCTTCCCAGACTGGCTCGCCACCATCACGGCCCGCTACGCCAGCCGTGGCCGCCCGATGGCACAGAGCAATGCCAAGCAGGCCTGGCTGCCACAGGGGTGCGAGCTCCTCGACAACCCGGTCGGTACCGCCTGCGGCTTTGTGGTGCGAAGTGGTCAGAGCCAGCTCTTCTTCACCCCGGGCGTGCCGTTCGAGTTCAAGCAGATGGTGCGCGAGCAGATTCTGCCGCGTCTCAAACAGCTGGCCGGTGCACAGATCGATACCGAGCTGCGTCGCTTTTACACCTTCGGCGTCTCGGAATCGGCCCTCAGCGATATACTGGATGCCGCCCCCTGGCCCACCGGCATCGAGCTCGGTTACCGCTCCGCGATGCCCCTTATCGAGCTGAAGCTGATCGGCCACGGCGCCAGCGCCGCAGACATGGAGAGCGCCGAGCACCGGCTGCTGAACAGGATCCGCCCCTGGCTGATTGGCAGCGGAGATACGGAGCCGGCGCAGCAGATCCTCGCGCTGCTGCAAGGCAAACCGCTGGCTCTGCTGGAGGGGGAGAGCGGCGGCGCACTACTGGCGCTTTGTCACGGCCATCACCGGCTGGAGGCCAACTTCAGTACGCAACTGGCCGATGAGCTGGCGCAACTGCCGACAACCGATGCGGACCTGCAACTGACCATAGGGCGAGAGGGCTCTGAGGGTGTACCACTGCTGCTCTGCGCCGATGGCCAGCAGATTGGCCAGACGCTCAAGGTCAGCCACCCTGACCCGGAGAGCCGCCGCAAGATCCTCGCCTTTGCCGCGCTCGACATGCTGCGTCGCCATCTGCTGGGTGAGCCGGTGCTCGGCGATTACCTCACGTTGACCAGAACGGCGCAGCGCAGCTGATAGCCTACCCCCGCCAGCGCTCCCTATGTCGCTGGCAGGGATCCCCTGCCGCGATCCGGCGAACCACCCTGCCCCATTGCCGAACAACGCCCGAATTTATCCGGCCATCATCACCGATTTGACCTCAATCCATTGACCATTCAGAAGAAATATCTGAATACTGCCCACTCTCAAGATTGACGACTCGCTTTATTAATCACTGAGAGATTAAATGACAGTAGAGGGGGGAAAAACGCGTACCCCTCTCCCACCTGGCAAGGAGATACGGTGTTAAGCAAAGAGTGGCTGCTGCTATCAAACGACATGGAACTGGTCTGCCTGCGGATTGCCGCCGGTCTCACCAAACCGGTCACGGAACAGGATGTGCAAGCTCTGCTGCTCGCTTCCAACTGTCGCCGCTATCAGCCGCTGAATGAGGGGATCAAACAGGCCATCAGCCTGCTCAATACCCTGCTCACCAACCCTGCCGCCCCCGTGCCCGCCAGCCCGATCCCTGTAGGTAAACGTCAGGATGCCCGACTCGCCGTGATGATAGAGAAGGATCGCATGAGTGCAATCGCCCAGATCACCGCCGACTGGGGGGGAAAGTATGTGACTCTGGAACAGCTGCAAGAGGCGATCGCCCTCAGCGAGATCAAACAGGGGGTCAGCGAGCAGCTACTCACCGCTGCCATCCAATCGGCCAAAGAGGCAGCCCCCGGTACTCTGCTCAAGCTGGTCATTGCCCGTGGCCAGCCTGCCGTCAATGGTCAGGACACCCGCTACGAGCGGCTGGTGGAGACCCCGGCCGAGCGGATCCTCAAACCGCAGGAGCTGGATCATGGCAAGGTCGACCTGCGGGATCTCGGCTCCCTTGTCACCGTCAAAGCCGGTGCTCCGCTGATGCGCCGTCATCCGGCCACCGTCGGGGTGCCCGGCTTTACCGTGACCGGTCAGGATCTGCCCGCCAAAGATGGCAAGGACAGCCCGATGAGCGCAGGCGAAGGCACTTATATCTCTCCCGACGATCCCGACCTGCTGATCGCCAGTCGCGCGGGACTGCCCTGTCAGGAGAAGGCGGGCATGAAGGTGGACGAGGTACTCAGCGTCAAGCAGGTGGATGCCCGTCACGGTCACATTGCGTTTGAAGGGGGATTAATCGTCAGCGGTGACGTCAACCCCGGCATGAAAGTGCGGGTCAGCGGCGATATCGTCATCGGCGGCTTTATCGAAGGGGGCCTGATCGAGGCTGGTGGCAGCATCACGGTACGCCACGGCATCATTGGCCGCCGCAACGAACAGGGGGAGTACCTCTGCCAGCTCAATGCCCAGGGGGAGATCCACGCCAGCTACGCCCAGTATGCCCAACTGGAAGCGGGGGGCGATATCCAGATCCAGAGCCAACTCAGCCACTGCTACAGCCGCAGCGGACAAGATATCAAGGTGGGCGATAGCAACATGCGCAAAGGCAATCTGCTGGGGGGTACCTGCATTGCCAATCGCCTGATCATGGCGCCGAGTCTGGGTGCCGAGGCCGCCAACCATACCCGGCTGCAGATCCTCGGCGGCTACTTCACCCACAAGGAGCAGGAGCACCAGCTCAAGTTGCGCCAGCTGGAGTGTCAGGCCCAGCTCGACAAGATCAAAGCGCTGGTGATGAAACTGCTGCAACTGCCCAGCGACAAGCGTAACCCGGAAACCCTGCGCAAAATCAAACCGATCCGGGATCACCATCTTGCCGAGCTGACCCTGATCCACGAGCAGCTCACAGCAAATTCTGAAGAGCTGCAAAACTTGATGGCACAAATGGAGGTTATTGCCACCCAACACCTCTTCTCCGGCATAGAGGTCGAGATGGCCAGCTTCAAGCGCAGGGTCACCATCACCCGGGGCCCCACTCGCCTGGCCATCCACGACGAAGCACTGGAGATGACCCCGTACGAGGGGCACAGCTAAAGCAAGACCAGCCCGTCGCCCGTGATCCCGCCGCCGATTTTCGCTACACTCGCCACTTCCTTGGCCCCACCGGGCGGGCCACCCAGACTCAGGTAGTGAGAGATGTACAAGCTGATCGCATTGGATATGGATGGCACCCTGCTCAACCCGCAGGGCCAGATTACTCCCCGCACCCACGCCGCCATCAGCGCTGCGCGCGCCAAAGGGGTTACTGTGGTACTGGCCTCCGGCCGCCCGCTGGAAGGGATGAGCCGCTATCTGGCCGAGCTCGGCCTCACCACCGAAGATGATTACGTCATCTGCTACAACGGCGCCCTGGTGCAACAGGTGGCCGATCAGCGCATCATCCGCAGCCAGCTGCTGACCGGCAGTGACGCCAGCGCCGTCGCCAGACTGGCTGACGAGCTGGAGGTGAACGTTCACGGTTTCTCGGTCACCCAGGGCCTGATCAGTCCCCGTGTCAGCACCTACACCGAGCACGAATCCCGCCTGATCGGCATGCCGATCAATCTGATCGACTTCGCCACCCTGCCTGCCGACGAGCAGATCATGAAGGTGATGATGATCGACGAGCCGCCCCAGCTCTCCCGCGCCATCGAGCAGCTGCCTGCGGAGCTCTATGAGCGCTATACCGTGGTACAGAGTGCTCCCTTCTTCCTCGAGTTCATGCACAAGCACAGCAACAAGGGAACCGGCGTTGCCGCGCTGGCCGAGCACCTTGGCCTGACCGCCGGGCAGGTGATCTGCGTCGGAGATGCTGGCAACGACCACCACATGATCGAGTACGCTGGCCTTGGGGTTGCGATGGGCAATGCCACTGACGAGATCAAAGCTCTCGCCCAGCACACCACAGCACGCAACGATGAAGATGGCGTTGCCCGGGTGATCGAGCAGTTCGTGCTGAACGTCTGATCGCTTCGGCGCCGCCGCTGCGCCCGCGGCGGAAAAGAGAACGGGGAGGCTGTCAGCCTCCCCGTTTTTTTGTCTGGTTAGTTATCGATGTGCTTAGCTGCAATCAACCCGTATCACTGGTTCGCCAAGCACTGGGTATGGGATCCCGGCTGCAGATAAGGTATCAGCAGCGGAGCCATCCCCTTGAGTACTTGCACCGGCAGCGCCGAGGTGAAGCGGAACTTGTCGGACTGGCTACCCGGCACATAGGCGGTCAGGGTACCGAAGTGATCCTCACCCAGATAGAAGACGAAGGTCGCGGTACGGTTGCGCGCCAGCGAGCTGGTCACGTTGCCATAACGGCCCACGGTCTCAATCCGGTTATCCCCGGTCCCGGTCTTGCCACCCATTTGCAGCACAGTGCCATCAGGCAGGGTAAATGCCCCGGCGATACGTCTTGCCGTACCCCCTTCCACCACCTTGGAGAGCGCATTACGCAGGGCGGTCGCGACCTCAACAGGCAGAACCCTGGTGCCTTCGGCATGGGTCGGTTCGAACTCGGTCTCGAAAGGCGTCCCCTTGGCGAACGAGAGGTGCTCGATACGCAGGGTCGGCGAACGGACTCCGCCATTCTGGATAATCCCCATCAGCTCGGCCAGCGCAGCCGGGCGATCACCTGAGCTGCCCAGAGCCGTCGCCAGCGAGGGCACCAGATGGTCGAACGGATAACCGAGCTTGGCCCAACGCTGATGAATATCGAGGAACGCCTCAACCTCCAGCATGGTGCGGATCCGGCTGTCACGGGCACTGCGATGGCGGGTCTTGAACAGCCAGCTGTAGACCTCCTGGCGCTCGTCACGGCTGGCCGCCACCGCATCGGCAAAGGTCGCCTTGTCAAACTCCTTGAGATAGGCCAGCAGCCACAGCTCCAAGGGGTGCACCCGGGCGATATAGCCCTGATCCGGCAGTGAATACTTGCCAGGGCCATAGCTGACATAGAGCTGATTGATCCGCTTCGCGCTCAGCTTCTCCCGCGGCAACCGTTCCGCCAGGAAGGCGGCAAAGGTCGCCTCATTGGCATCCGGCATCAGGTAGCGGTGAACCGCAGCCAGACGCACCGCGCTCGGCTTGAGTCCGTCGAGGAAGGTATCGAGCTGCTCCTCGGGGGTCTTGCCGCGATATTTGCGCCAGAAGCGCAGCAGATAGGTCTGCCCCTCTTTGTCGGCAAATTTGGCCAGATACTCCTGACGACGGGGATCCTTGTCATCCTTGAGCAACTGGGCACGATTCCCCTCCTTGTAGAGGCTGTAGCGCACGATATCGCGCATCAGCCGCACAAACGGCAGGTTGATGGACTCGCGCAGCGCATCGCGGATGGGGGGAATACGCCCGTTATCCTCACGGCGGAAGTTGTTGAAAGTGTGCATGCCACCACCGGTAAAGAACCCTTCGTTGGGGCTGGCGGAGTATTTGCGATCCAGCGCCGCGTCCAGCATCACCGGCAGGCTCTTGTCCTGAGCCGTCATCAGATAGGAGATGGCCCAGCGGCTGAGGTTGTCCTGAGAGGCCGACGCGAGTTTGCGCAGACTATCGGGCGACATGCCCGCATAGTTGTCGTGCAGCTCGGCCACGATCTCCAGATAGGTGGTCAGCACCCGCAACTTGGCGGTTGAGCCCAACTCCAGCTTGGAACCTTCGTTGATATCGAACGGTTGATCGGTGTTGTCAGTCTGCACCCGCACCTTGAACCCTTCCGGCGACTTCTCGAACAGGGTGAAGCTGTAGCGCACATCGCCCGTCTTCTCCGGCGAGAGCAGACGCTCACCAAACAGCCCGACCTGAGCGGCAAACGTCGGGTCGGCCAGCTGTTGCAGGTAACGGGAGATTTCGTTCTGCAGCGGCATGTTGAGGCTGGTATCGGCCGTCAGATCCATCCGGTCGAGGTCATAGAGCTGCACCCCGAGCTGACGGCTCAGGCGAGTGCGGGCAACCTGCAACCCCTTGTTGTTGTTCACCCGGGTGATGGCCGGGGACTGCAGGAAGTCACGGAACGAGATCTTGGCTTTGAGCGCCTCCTCCATCAGCGGTGGCGTGATCATCCCCTCCTGCACAAACAGGCGCAGATAGCTGTCGGTCAGATCCGCGAGCGATTCACGACCCTGCGCCAGATAGTAGGAGGGACGGCGGTGCGCAATCATCAGCGAGACCACCTGACGCAGGGCAAGCCCCTGCTCGGCGAGCGGTGCATTCTGGTTGCGGGCGGGATCCAGCAGACGGTTCACGTCATCGACGTTGGCACCAAACCAGACCCAGAGCCCATCCCCCAGACCATGCACCTCACCATATCCCGGCGCAGCCGAGAGCGGCACCGAGTTGAGGTAGGCCCAGGCGACCAGCTTGCGCGCTTCGAGGGTTTCCGGCCCGAGACGATAGGCCCGCACACTGGCAGAGGCCATCTGGCGGATCTTCTCGGTCGGCGACAGGGTCAGACCATCCGGCGAGTGGCGATACTTCTCCACCTGGGTCGCCAGGGTACTGCCACCGGCAGATTGATCCTGCATATCAAGCGCCTTGCCCACCTGGGAGAGCGCCGCCTTGGCAAAACGGGGCCAGTCGACTGCCGGGTTGGCCAGCGGCTCCTCATTGCTCAGCAGATCGCGGTTCTCGATAAACAGCAGCGACTGGATGACGAGCGGCGGAATGGAGTCAAAATCCGGATAGTGGTGGGTCGGATACTTGAATTGATAGAAGGGCTCGGCACGGCAATCGTGCAGCGTCAGTCCGGCCTGTACCTTCTCGGTATAGGGCACGAAGAAGCCACGACTGGCGTAGTCATAGAGTGCGTCGGAGAAATGCACCTGTTTGCTGACTTCATAGCCCCGTTGTAGCAGACGCTCCTGCATCATCGGCAGTTGCACATAGCCGAGCCGCTTGTCGAACGGGCCATCCTCAGGGAAGGCGATCTGCTTGCTCTGGCCTGGCTCGACCTGATAGGTGAGCTTGGCGGCATAGCGGGAGATCTCCTGAGACTGCAGCTTCGAGGTTTTCATCTCATAGCCAACCAGAGCGATCACCGCCCCCAGGCACAATAAAAAGAGAAAACAGAACAGCCAACGCCACCAGGGACGGCGCTTGCGCTTTGGGTTCCCGTCCGTGGTCTGGACAGATGAATCTTGAGATGCCACTTGTGTCAAATCCGTCTGTTCTGATGCGCCCATATCAGCCCCACCATGGTTGCGCAATTTATTGTGTTTCACTCAAGCTTAGTCTTTTCAAGTCAATGGCTTGAAACTATTGACCGCTTTGTAGTGATGGTAACAGGGCAATTCTAAAAAGGGGAGCCGATTGTTGCAGGAGTGGCAGAGATCCGAGCTGATAACAAAACACCGGCCAGTGGCCGGTGTCTCTTGAGCGAAAGCGGAACGCTTACTTGTGAGAGCTCATGCCCTTCAGTTTGGTGCTCAGCTCTTTACGCTCTTTGGAGAGCTCGGCGTTCTTGATGATGTGATCATCCACGCGCTCTTCATAGTCGGTACGCATGTTGGCAATGATCGCCTGCACATCATCAATGCTCATGCCCGGCTTGATGTAGTCGCTCAGGTTGTCGAGCAGCAGTACGCGCTTCTGGTTGTCACGGATCTTCTTCTCGTTATCCGCGATTTCACGCTTGAGTTTGTTCTGGCGACGGGACATACGCACATATTCCAGTACATCGCTGAAGGTGGACTTGTTTACTTGTTCCATATCGATACCACTGACTTAAGGTTGATAAAAACTGGCCAAGTTACACCTGAAACCCGGCAAACGCGGCGCGGGACAGGCAAACTCAAGATGCCCTTACTCTACCGAGTTATAAGCGAGATACAACCCTAATCACGCGCCATGAGCCGAGTTTGGCCAAAAGTAAACCAGTTCAAACTGGTTGAGGAACGACCAGAAAAGGGCAGGATTTATAGACAAAATAGCAAGGAGTGTAGTGGTCTAATCATCCCGGACACCATTTTAGGTGGTACAGTCGCCACCATGACCTGAGGTGTTCAATGACAAGATTACGTCGCTCATTTACTGCCGAATTCAAACTCGAAGCCGC